>NZ_NASN01000011.1:0-63502 GCF_002142015.1 Gilliamella sp. A7 | reverse complement strand
GGCCCATTTATGCAAAAAGAAATAGAGAAAACAAAATTCTTTGTACCAAATAATATTGACCTTTCTGATTTAAATGCTAATAGCGCTTGTTATTTTATTTCTCCGACTCATTGTCCTAAATTCAAAAAAAAAGCATGGAATAGTTTCTTGAACAATGAGATTATGGCTATTGGTTGGAAAGATGAAGATTATTCTAATTCTACAATTGAAGAAATAAAAAATTCTTATCCGGAAAAATCACCAGCGATTCAAGCATTTAAAAATATAAAAGATATCAAATATGGCGATATAATTTGCACTACAAACAATAATCATGGATTATGGGGTATTGGTGTTGCGTTATCTTCCTACCGATATAAAAAAAATATTCATTTTGCAGGAGAAGATGAACAAAATAACCGTTGTTTCTATTCACACTATGTAGATGTTGCTTGGCTTAGCTATGATGCTACTAAAAATGAGTATATTAAATCTTCGGACTTAAAGATTAGTGAACCAGAAACTATATGGCCGCCTTTTGGGACACTATTTAACTCACAAACTATTCCCGGATATATATTAAATTATCTATTTAAAGAAAATATAGAAAACGTTAATGATATGAATGATTTAAAAAAATATATTGAGTTACTCGAAAATAAACAACAAATTATCCTTCAAGGTGCTCCTGGAACTGGAAAGACCTATACAGCAAAAAATATTGCTGAACAACTCATTTTTGGCAAGGTCTCTTCAGATAAAAATGAGCAAGCATCTAATTTACGATCTCATGAACAATTTAAACTCATCCAATTTCATTCTGCCTATACCTATGAAGACTTTGTGCGAGGAATTGAAGTAAAAACAGAAAATGGCCAACCTCAATATATTACGAGAGATAAACTATTTATAGAAATGGCTAAAAAAGCATCGGCTGATCCTGAAAAAAAATATATTTTGATCATTGATGAAATAAACCGAGCAAATCTTCCTGCTGTATTGGGCGAATTAATTTATGCACTAGAGTATCGAGGCGAACAAGTCGAAAGTATGTATGCGGTTAATGATGATAATAGGCTAACCATTCCTCCTAATCTTTATATTATTGGCACAATGAATACTGCTGATCGCAGTGTCGGACAGATTGATTATGCTATTCGTCGTCGTTTTGCATTTATTGACATATTACCAACATCTTTACAAGCCAATTTTAAAAAGGATTTATTCATAGATATTTCTGAATTATTTATTAAAAGTTATGAAGAATATGAAAAAAATAAAATATTGAATCCATCAATATATTTGTCTGATGAATTTCGAGTTGAAGATGTTTGGTTAGGGCAAAGCTACTTTATAATAAATGGTAAAGATGAAAAGGATATAACTCAAACACGCCTTCAATATGAAATAATTCCTATTTTGAAGGAATATATAAAGGATGGCATTTTTAAAGATGTCGATGGTGTAAAAACTAAAATTAAAGAAATCGAAAATAAATACTCGAATCAACCATGATTGAACTTTTTGAACAGTATGATGGACTTTTAAAACAAGATCACTGTATTAATGCGTGTGACAATTATATTGCTATTTTAAAGGAAAAAGACTCATACGAATACCAAGTTTTGCGAAAAGGTGAAAAACAGTCCTGCTACTCAATAAATTGCGAGAAAGAGTTATTCTATTTCAAAACGTCTTATTTTGTTGGTATCAATTGGATTGTTGAAAATAAACTCCCAATATATATACAACCAAAATTAAATAATGAATCAATGCAGATTGATTATATGCGAATGTTGTTAGATGCGATTGAAGAGCCCGAAAATCTAAAGCATCTAGATGATTTGTTATATATTTATTTTGATAAACCTCATATCCCAATAACACAAAAGCAAGATTTACTTTCTCCGTTCTTAATAGCCCTGTTTCTTAAAGTTATGAAACAAATTGTAAAAAAAGGCTTAAAAAAATCTTATTATTCTAAAATCGAAAATCTTAATGCCCGCGTAAAAGGAAAAATTCTTGTCAGTAAAAATATCAAACAGAATTTAGTTAGTGGTAAAAAAATTAACACAATCTGCCAATATCAAGAATTTGGCGTTAATTGTGATGAAAATAAAATTCTAAAAAAAGCCTATCGTTTTTCCCAACGCGTCATTCAAAAATTTGAAAACGGATTTGATAAAACACCATTATTGCAGTGGATTAATTACATTCACCCTGCTTTTGAGCAGGTATCTGATGATATTGATATAACAAAAATAAAAACCTTCAGAAGTAATCCGTTATATAAAGAGTATGATCAAGCGATCAAATTAGCATTACTGATTTTGAAACGTTACGCCTACAATATTAGTAATACCGAACAACAACGAATCATGACCCCACCTTTCTGGATTGATATGAGTAAATTGTTTGAATTATATGTTTATAAAAAACTGAGAAATATATTTACATCAAAGGAAGTAAAATATCACTATAAAGCAAAATATCAGGAATTAGATTTTATCTTAAAATTTACCAACCAAGCAGATTTCAAATTTGTAATTGATACTAAATATAAACCTAAATACCACAATCAATCAGTAATTATTGATGACATTAGACAAATAAGTGGTTATGCAAGAATTGAAAAAGTCTATAAAGAATTAAAAGTAACAGATTATCGACAAAATATCGATTGTTTAATTATATATTCTCATCAGAAGAGCGATGAAGATTTTACGATTAACCACTTTATTTTAGATGATCAAAATGAAATACCTAAGTCTAATATACAAAAACTAAAAAAAGAATCAGGCTATGTTAATATCTACAAATTAGGAATTAAGCTTCCTGAGATACTTTAATAAAAGTAGCTTTATTCTTTTACCATATTAATACTAAATAGTATTCGTTCCAAATTCTTCACAATTTTTAGCAGTTAATTCCCTAATTTCTTTTAGATAACGGTTATTTTAATTTATTGGTTTGTTGTAAAAATAATTGAGAAGTCTATACCATCTTACGAACATTTAATTAGTCAGGAAACGGTTATAAAATAAACCGGAATGGGGAAAGAAGCAAAAACCCCTTTCCTCAAAATTTTTTCATAGGAAAAGTTTTCATTGGAAAAGCTTAGTTATTTGTTGTTTGATGAGCGGCTTTATAGTATTGTTTTTTAAATCTCAATAAAGCCAATTGCTCATTTAGTTGAGTTATAGTATCGATTAATATCTTTTCTTGTTGATTAATGATATTTAGGCGCTCATCCAATGTTTCATCACCTTTAAGACACAGCTTGACATAGTGTTGAACATCTTTAATTGACATATTCGCATTACGTAAACATTCAATTAGCTTTGCCCACTGTAAGTCGGCATCAGAAAAAAGTCGTTTTTCATTCTGGTCACGTTGCAAAAATGGAAATAAATTTAATGAATCATAATACCTTAATGTATGCACAGATAAGCCTAACATTTTAGCTGCTTTAGTCACAGAGTATTTAGGTGTTTGGTTGAGTTCCCCATTTTGTGCAATTGATGCAATACAATCATTTATATTTACCATATTTATACCCATGTTTTCATAAAAATCAATTAAATAGATTAGCAAGTATGACAATTTGACCAAACTTGACTTAGAGTTACTCTAACCATTATAGTTCACGCCAACATTTAAGAAAAGTATGGGAGAAATTAACATGAACCCAAATAATATAAGAAATTTTTGTATTATTGCCCATATCGATCACGGTAAATCAACGCTAGCAGATAGATTAATTGAAATGACCAATACTGTCTCTGAACGTGATATGAAAGAGCAATTATTAGATAACATGGATCTTGAAAGAGAACGTGGTATTACAATTAAGTTACAAACCGTACGCATGTACTATAAAGCTTCAAATAATATTGAATATGAGCTTAATCTCATCGATACCCCTGGACATACTGATTTTAATTATGAAGTTTCGCGCAGTTTAGCTGCTTGTGAAGGAGCTTTGTTGCTAGTTGATGCAACTCAAGGCGTACAAGCACAAACAATCGCTAATTTAAAACTGGCTCAAGAGCAGAATTTAACTATTATTCCAGTTATCAATAAAGTCGATATGCCAAATGCGGATGTTGACAGCGTGATTAAAGAAATCGAAGAGTTAGATGGCATTAACTTAGATAAAGTTATTTTAGCTTCAGCTAAAACCGGCGTAGGAGTTGATAATATTTTAGAATCAATCGTTGAAAACATTCCTGCGCCAGAAGGTAATAAAGATAAGCCACTGCAAGCGTTAATCTTTGATTCTCATTATGATGTGTATCGCGGTGTCGTGTTACACGTACGCATTTTTAACGGTGCCATTCATACTGGAATGAAAATTAAAATGCTCAAAAGTGATATTGAATTTGAAGCATTACAAACTGGCGTATTTTTACCAGCAATGAAAACTGTTGATGTACTTGATGCAGGTGAAGTTGGATATATTTCGACTAATATTAAAATCGTCGCAAATGTCAAAGTCGGCGATACCCTAATTGATCCTAATCACCCAAATACCAAAGCAGTACCTGGTTATAAAGAAGTCAAACCTATGGTTTATGCTGGATTATTTCCAATAAAAAATGAAGACCAAGAAAAACTTAAAGATGCGGTTGAAAAATTATCCCTAAATGATTCTGCATTTATTTATAAACAAGAAAACTCAATGGCCCTTGGCGCAGGATTCCGTTGTGGTTTTTTAGGCATTTTACATATGGAGATTATTCAAGAAAGACTTGAAAGAGAATATGGTATCGAAATACTCTCTACCTTTCCTAGTGTTGAATACCGTGTAACATTAAAAAATAGTGAAATCATCAATGTTAATAATCCTATGTTGTTACCAAGTTTTGAAAAAATTGACTATATTGAAGAGCCATTTATAGATGCAGCAATTATTATTCCTATGGAAAATATTGGCGAAATTATGGAACTTTGTCAGGAAAAACGAGGTATCTACGTCGATATGATTTATCTGAATAATAAAATGGCAGAGTTGACCTTTAAACTGCCAATTTCAGAAATTGCATACAATTTTTATGATTCACTTAAATCGATTACTCATGGCTATGCATCTATAGATTATCGAGATAGAAGCTATATTGCATCGGATTTGGTAAAAATGGATATTTGGTTGAATGATGAAATTGTGGATGCATTTTCATTTATTTTACCTCGAGATAAAAGTTTTGAAAGAGGTAAACAAATTGTTCAAAAGATGAAACATGTTATTCCTCGCAAACTCTATCCAATGCCGGTTCAATCAGTAGTCGAAAATAAAGTCATTGCTCGGGAAGACATTCCACCATTACGTAAAAGTGTCACCGGTCGTGGCTATTCGGGTTCGGCATCGAAAAAGAAAAAAATTGCTAAAAATATTAAAGAGAATAAGATTAGACAACGTAAATTTGGCGGTGTTGATATTCCTCAAGAAGCATTCCATGCAGTATTAGATATCCATTAGTGTGATTGGATACTGATATCCTCATTAGAATTGACTTATTAGCTTATTATAAACAGCAATTGAAAAGATAATTTCACCGGCAACCGTCGGTGAAATCTTTTAATGCGTTTTTATTTGGATTAGTTAATTTTTTAAAATAAAGAAAAATTATTAAATTAATAGCTAGATTTTAGTAGCGATAAACTAGCAATAAAATTCACCATACTAAATTCATTTTTATCTAATATACTGATCTTTAATGATTCACGGATGTGATATCAATCACTCTATCGGCACTTGCTATTGTTGATGTTCGATGAGCAATAATGATACGCGTTATTTTTAATGAAGATATTGCATTATTAATTTTAGTTTCATTATCTTCATCTAAATGACTTGTCGCTTCATCAAGAAATAACAAGCAAGGTTTACGATATAATGCCCTAGCAATCAATAAACGCTGTTTTTGCCCACCTGATAAACTATTACCTAATTCGCTGACTAAGGTTTCATATCCCATGGGCATTTTCATAATTTCATTATGGATGTTACAGTGCTTAGCACATTCAACCAGCCATTCATGATTTTTTTCATTATCGAAACTGGCGATATTATCAGAAATAGATCCGGCAAAAAGTTTATCATTTTGTAATACACTGCCAACAATATCTCTATAATTATTGACACCAAACTTATAAATATCAATACCATTTATCAGAACTTCCCCTTGAGTTGGTTCAAGTAGGCCATTCATGACTTTAATCAAGGTTGTCTTTCCTGCACCTGATGGTCCAATAATTGCGACACTCTCACCAGCCTTAATTTTCATATTTATATTAGAAAAAATAGGCTGCGAAAGGTTATCATACTGATAAGCTATATTATGCAGTTCAAATTCAACAGGAATATCTTTCGGTAATTGATTTTTTGATTCAATATCATTTTCAGTATTGGTTAATACAATATCGGTTAACCGTTCGGTATGTAAATTTAGCATTTTCAAATCTAATACCATATTTATCAAATTTGCTGCTTGTTCCGAAAATTGAGATCTATATGCGGTAAATGCGATAAACATACCAAGTGTCATTTTATCATTCATTACCAACGATGCACCAACCCATAATATTAAGGTTTGCTCAACCAGCATAATTAATGTGTTCACACCATTAAATATCATATCTAATTTGGTTAGGCGAATATTGGCGTTAGTTGTATCAATATTCATATTAAGCCAATATTGAGCTCTAGACTCAGTGAGTTTTAATGATTTTAGTGTATCAATACCATATAAACTCTCCATAAAATGGGAATTAGCTTTGGCCTCTTTCACAATCTTTTCTTCAGATGCTTGTCGATAACGCTGATAAGTTACCACTCTTAATATTATATAAATTAGAGTAAAACCGCAGACAATCCAAACCAACCAGCCACCATACAGTAGCATCATGATAAAGACACCGATTGTCATCAAAATGTTAATAATACTACTTACGATACTTTTTGTTAGCGTTGAACGTATTATCTCTAATGAAACAAAACGAGACTGAATGTCACCTAGTTTTCTTTTTTCAAAATAGGCTAAAGGTAACTTCATTAGATGCCCAAAAAGCCCGGCTTTCCATTGAATATCAACTAAAGATTCCATAATCAATGATGACCAAGATCGTAACATGGCAATAAAAGTTCTAAATAAAATAAAGAACAGTAATCCAATGCAGATTAAACCTAATAAACTATGATCTTTGGCGATAATTACATGGTCCATAACCAATTGCGTTCCAATCGGAAGTAATAAATTAATGGATTCAATAATAAGAGATAGTGACAGAATTTTAACTAAAAACCCTTTTAAACCATCAATTTGAAACAACATTTTTAGCAAACTAAGCTGACTACGTTGTGTCCGTGGTTGAAACTCTTTATCTGGCCATAACTCAAGTGCTATCCCACTGAAATGCTTTGACATTTCATTTATACCCACTTCTCGACGACCAAATGCCGGATCATGTAAAATAAATTTGTTTCTTTTAACGGCAACTAATACCACAAAATGATTGAGATCCCAGTGTAAGATACAGGGAGTTTTTAACTGGTTTATCTCATTTAAATCTAATGAAAGTGGGCGGCTTTGTAATTGAACGCAAGCAGACATATCAATTAATGTCGCAAGAGTGACACCATGTGATGAAACACCTATCTGATTTCGGAGGCTAAATAAATCAACATTCATGCCATAATAGCGACAAATCATGGTTAAACAGGCTAGACCACATTCAGCAGCTTCGGTTTGCAAAATTTGTGGTATTTTTCTTCGCCATCCAAAATGTAAACTTTGAAGTATATGCTGAAATTGATTTCTAGCCATTGATTGGTCCTGTAATACTTTTCTGAATATCATAAAAAGGTGATAGCATCCATTGATAAATAGGTCTTTTCTCTAAAAATAGAGTAATATCAGCTTTCATACCATTAGTTAATTTAATCTTATTATTGAACTTAGCCATTTGCTGTTTATCAAGCGATACCATTACTTTGTAATATGCTTGGTAATTAATGGTGTTTTGCGATAGTGGAGAACTGCTATAAGTCGACATTTCTTGATTAGAAGCCGGCACCTTAGATATTGACATAATTTTACCGGAAAACTGACCGAATTTTTGATAAGGATAGGCTTCATAACGAATATTAAGTTTATCATTAACCGAGATATAAGGAACGCTATCATTAGGAACCCAAAGTACTAAATAATAACCATTAGTGTTCGCTGGAATAATTTGCGCAAGACTATCATCATTTTTTACCATCTGTCCTTCTGTAACACTTAGTGATTCAATACGACCATCACTAGGCGCACTTATAATTAACATTCCTCTGGCGTTAACTTCAGTTAATTGACGTTGTAAATCATTTAATTGATATTGGTATTCAGATATTTTGTTATCAAAATCAGCTATCTTGGTCACTAATTCACTGTTGAGCTGAATAATACCTAATTTTTCTTGGATGATTTGATTCTGTAGTGATTGATAGGCGTTTTGTTGTTGATAGTATAAATATCTTTGATTATTAAATTGTTCATTATTAATAAGTCCCTTCTTTTGGTAAACAGCAAAGTTCTGCATGCTTTCATACATATCTGTCATACCTTTTTCGGCATTTTTAACCAAAGATAAAGATTCTTGATGGGATTTATTATACTCGTCTATTTGTTGCTGTAGCGCATTTAATGTGATCTGCTTGTTTTCAGTTAGTGTGGCAATAATTTTCGATATATTATTAATTTGATTATTAATTGCTTCAACTGTTATTTGGGTTACATTACCTGACTGTGTGGTTCGGCTTACATCTAATTCATAAATAGGATCGCCTTTTTTAACTATATCGCCAACTTTAACATGACTATTAGTAATGAAACCTTGCTGTGGTGCAAATAGATTAATAGCTCTTGGTTGAGTGGTAATTTCACCAGCGACATTAATTCGTCGAGTATAGGTGCCGAATATTACCGTGAGTAATAAAATGATAATAAAGATAATTGATAATAAGAAAACTAACCATGCTGAACATCCTTTAAGTAATAATGCCTTTCCCATCCATTTAGCTTTTTGGTAATTAACAGCTTCTTGACGAAACAATCGACTATCTTCCATACAATATGTTACCTATTCTTTCTTATCATTAAGTAGCTACGATAGATTTATTATTTATTTTTTCTAATTATTTAGTTAAGTATGTATACTCTATTTTTTATAAGACTATCATATTGAAAATATGCTAATTATTTTCGACTTTATTGTGATATTTCAATTTTTTAATGTATAAACAAACCAATTAAAGGGTGTTAAAAAATTTTTAAAATAATTAAAACTAGCATCTAAATTAATTAGGTATTTTATAATTTAAAAATAATCACTTATTGAAAAATTGCTAAATCTTAGTTTAAGATGTCTTTGTTTCAATTCACTAGATGACATTTCAAAATAAAACGAGAAACGAATCTCGCTTCCCGTTTTACCACTTTAAACAATATAAATTAAGGACAATCAGCTACTACTATCTTCTACCAAGACCGATTAGGCCTAAACCTGCACCGATAATTTGGCTAATAGCACCGATACCAGCTTCAACGATTTGACCGATACCTTGGCCTAAAGCACCACCAGCTTGTTGACCTAAACCACCATTGTCTGGGTTCTTAGCATCAATGATCCAACCAATACCTTTACCTAAAGCACCACCAGCATCAGCGATGAAACCAGCACCAGATACTTGTTCAACTTCTACTTTGTTTAATTCTTTCATTTTGTTTTCCTTATTCCAAAATAGTTAATTTTAAATTTGAATCTAAACGATACCAATTAATACATGGTGTCGCTTAAATTCCTCTTTATTTAAGCAGAAAAGAAAATGCCAATCAAGTCAAATTTTAACAAAAAAACCCTTATTTATAAATAAATTAATTATTTCAATAAACTAAGATAAATAATCAAACAAATTAGTGTAAACGTTAACAATTAAAACTGATTAAAAATCACTCGTTTTAACGAAATCAGTAACAAAATAGGTAATATGGTTAATTCTCATTCAGAAACCAAAATAGGAATTCTTAACAACGCTTTTTAACCGAAATTGTGACGTATATTTTCTTCATTTTTAGCTGTTTTGGTGATCAATTTTTTATACATCACACGCAACTAGCTAAGCTAATTTAAACTTAGACAAAAATTAGCCTGACCTTTTTATTAAATTTTTTACTTTTTATCCCATTATAAAAACTATAGTCACAATATAGTTAATAAAATATCATCAGATAAAAATATTAAGTTGTCGTTAAAAGTGTCAATTTGCAAGCTAAATAATCGATTTAAAGACTATCTAAACGAGAAATTTCGACAGTTTTAATCTTCAATAAATTAGAATAAGCATTTCTTTTATGACGCCACTTATCCAATATTACTAGATAAGAAATCATGTTTAATTATGATCTATTGAAAACGACTATTTGATTGATTTGAATGTAATGGATAAGTTAAGCATTTGCTCACTTTTTAGAAAGTACAAACTCAGTGAATTTATATAATTAACACTTGAAGCTATCTACTAATCTATAAAATACAACTACATCCAATATTCATATTGCAGATAAATCCATATATCTTTATGAATTTTTATATCAAAATAAGATATTGCTGGTAGATACCAGCAATACTTTTATAAAATACCATAGCTAACTTTATTAAGCAAAACCTTTCAAGCCAACGACATGAACATGTTCTTGGTTATTGATAACTTTACGAACTAGTTTATAGGTTGTACCTTTTTCTGGGCTAATGTTTTCTGGTGCAGCAATAATAAGCTGCATTTCTAATCTTTCGCATAACTCAAAGAGTGTAGCAATCGATTTAGCATCAAGACGAGCGGCCTCATCCAAAAATAATAGTCGACATGGTGAAATATCTTTATTACGTAAACGTTTAGACTCTTCTTCCCAACTTTGAATTACCATTAGTAGAATAGACATACCTGTACCAATCGCTTCACCGGTTGATAAAGCACCACTTTCAGCACGTAACCAACCATCAGCACCACGATTAACTTCCACATCCATCTCTAAATAGTTTCGATAATCTAGCAACTCCTCACCAATATTTTGTGCAGTTCGTTGTCCCATATCAATATGTGGATTTAAACGTTGATAAAGTTTGGCTAACGCTTCTGAGAAGGTAATACGATTATTACTAAATAGATCCTGATGTTCATTTTGATCATCAGCTAATGCAGCTAATAATGAAGAGTGTGCCTCACGAATACTAACATTCAAACGAACACCATTAACCTGGCCAAATGCCACTGCTTGTAATCCTTGATTAAGCATACGAATACGGTTTTGTTCACGTTGTATAGTTTTACGAATAATATTAGCCACACTTTTTGAACTAATAGCCAATTGCTGTTCTCGTGAAGTCAGTTCTTCAGTTAATCGTGACAACTCAATTTCCATTTGTTCAATGGCTTCAATCGGATCATCAGTTTTGACGATATCTTGGCGAATTCGTTCACGTAGATGTTTATAAACCGCAATATAAAACTGGATTTTACGTTCTGGTCTTTTCGGATCTTCGGATAATCTTAATACGTCACGTAAGTGTTCATTATCATTTACCGCTAAACGCAATGAACCAAGTGCCTTATCCGACATAGAACGTAGTTCATCAGCACTCAGATAAGCCAATTCTCGTCGATGTAATCGTCGTTCTACACTGTTTTCTTTAACAAGGCGTAGCACTAAACACCAACCAGCTTTTGCTTCAACAACTTGTTCACGTAACTGTTTATAATCACGCAGCGTTTGTGTTAAGCGTTTTTGCATTTGCGTCATTTCGCTTTCACACATAATAAGTTGTTTTTCCAAAGACGTGCATTGTTGGCGATTACTATTGAGTTTTTGATGAATTTCATCACGACGGATATGTGCTCGCTCTTCAGTGATTGCATCCGCTTTAACACCAATTTGTTCGATCTCTTTATGCAATTCATTAAGCATTTCTCGCTTAGTTTCAAATGCACTTTTAAGTGATGCTAATGTTTGATTATATTGATTATATTTATCTTGATACTGTTGCATTTGACGACGGGCTTCACCTCGTTGTCCTTCAACAACTTCTAATCGAGCACGTAATTTTTCATTGAGATCGCTATTTTCATTCAACATACCAGCAGAATCTTCATAGCTAAAATGTGCTCGACGTTGCATCACTTCTGTTAAAGCAAAAACTTGTTGGCGAATAGTTTGCTGCTGAGCTTTTACCGTATTGTACTGTTCACGTAACGATTCGTTCTGCTCAGGATCACTTTGCAATACCGCAACAATAGGTTCAAGTTCTGCAATGGTATGGCGATGACGACTAACATATTGCGCTGCCTCTTGCGCTTCAGCAACTTGCTCACGTAGATCATCAACCCGATCCGCTAAATCATCATCAGCCAATAAATGCATTTGAGCTATCAAACGATTTACTGTGATTAACTGCTCTTTACAATTTGCAACTTGTTGTTGATTTTGTTTATCAATACTTTCTTGTGCCAAGAGCTGACGTTCGATTTCATTACGTCTTGTCGATAATTTTTGCGCTTCAGCTTCTGGATCGATATCAAATGCTACAGATAGATATTCACCAATAAACTGCCCAATATTTTGCTCAATACGTTGTAATTTTTGCAGATCAAATGAAATTGTTGCATAACGTTCATGTAGTTCATCGCGTTCTGCCGATAATTTTTCAAGATGAATTTCACGTGCTGCTCGGCCAAATAAAGGCACCTTAGGAAAACTGGAGAAGCGCCATTGACGATCACCAGTTTTAACCAACACTGATTTGGTCATTTCTTCACAATCAAAAACACTATCGTCAAATGACGATGGATCACCTTCGATAAAATAGATATCTTCTGGATAATCTTCTTCACTACTTGTCAGGCTTTCAAGTTGAGCTTTTACCAATGATAAATCAGGTACCACAATAGCTTGTCTTGATGGGCCATATAATGCTGAAAAGTAAGGTGCATCATCAATCGTTACATCTTCATAAATTTCAGAAAGTAATACACCATTAAACCTTTCTGCTAACGTCGATAAACGGCCATCATCAACACCACTTGGTTGATTGAGTTGTTCAATTTGTGCATCAAGTTGATTACGTTTGAAGTTTATTTGATCACGTTGTGTAACTAAAGTACGTTCCTGTTCCAGCAATTGTTGCATATGTTGCGTGACAGCATGACTGTTAGTAAACGTTTGCTCTGTTTGTTCTTGTAATGCGATAAGTGCATCTTGGGCTTTTAACCATACCGGTGCTTTTTGTCGATAAGCACCTATTTGAGTTTGAATTTGCTCAAGCTCTTGCCTAAATTCAATACGTTTTTCACTTGATTCATTGGCAAGCTCAGCATTTTGATCTAGTTGAACTTCTAGCTCTTGTTTGAATTCATCAAGCTCATCATAATTAAGTTGACGACCAAAACGCTTACAAAATTGAGTTAATAATGATTCAGCTTCTTTTTGCTCAAAAAAGCGTTGCTCTAATTCATCTAATTGCAGTTGTAAATGTTCTGCTTGATCGGCTTGGTAACATTGTGAAGGCCACTGCTTTAATGCTTCTCTAGCGGCACTCCAAGCATCACTACGCACTACGTCTCCTACTAGTTTAATAACTAGTTGATAAGCTCTATCAAATTGATTAATTGCGGCATCTGAAACACTTAGTCTTTGCTCTAATTCTAATAGTTGTTCAGTAACTTCTTTTTGTTTTTCTTCAAAAATTTCAAAATGATTTTCAACGTTACTTATACCTAATTTTGGTAATTGGCATAGTTGTTGAGCATTTTTTAAAGCTTGAATAGCTTGTTGGTATTGGATTGCCCGAGTCTGCTGCACATCTAAAGCTTGTTGATAATCAGCTAATTGGGTTTTTATTTCATCAACTTCTTGCTCAGTCTGCTCAACCTGATCACGGTAATTTTGATACTGTTCATTGGCTTCGAGGACAACTTCATTTTGCTCTTCAAGTTTCAAATTCAGATCATCTAAGTCCGCTTGATAACGGTCTATTTTTTCTTGTTGACGTAAAGCTGTTTGCGCAAGGTTAAGATGATCATTGGCAGCCTGAAGATCCGTTTCTAAGTCGCTTTGAGCATCTTGATATTCTTTTAATTCTTTTGCCATTTCAATTTGGCGAAATTGATTACTAATCAGCAGATCTTGCGTTTTAAACATGTCACGACGCAATCCTAAAACCGATTCAATATGGACTCTACGTTCATTAGCATGACGCATATAGTCAGCAGCAACGTAGTTGGTAGACTCAGTAATAAGGTGTTTGAATAAATCACGATCCGATTGTGTTACTCGAATAGCTTCAAGTGTCATTCTATTTTCACGTAATGCTGCTTCCATATCTTGGAAGGCTTTTCTGACGCCACTATTTTCCGGCAACAAATAATCACGCAATGATCGTGTAATAGCACTTGAAATCCCCCCATATAGAGAAGCTTCAATCAAGCGATAATATTTACTTCGGTCAGATGAAGAGCGTAACCGTTTCGGTAATATACCAAAATCAAACATGACTGAATGATAATCGGTAATAGAGTTAAATTGTTTAAAAATAACGCCTTCCATTGACTCAATTTTATCTTTTAATTCTGGTAGTGATAAAATTCGAGCCTGTTTATCATTTAAACGTTCCGTTACCAATTCAGTTGGACTAATATTGACAGGTAAACCTTGTATTAAAAAAGGTTTAATATCTACTTTTTTGTCACGCCCTGCTACTTGCTGTAAACGTACACCACAGATAATTCGCTGATTACGAGAGTTGATAACATCTAGCATTGAGTAACAAACACCAGGCTTTAACTTACCATGTAAACCTTTATCTCGAGAACCTGAAGTTGCACCCGCTTCAGTGGTATTTCTAAAATGTAATAAAGTCAAATCAGGAATTAGCGCTGTGACAAATGCAGCCATAGTCGTTGATTTACCCGCGCCATTACCACCTGAAAGCGTGGTAACCAGCTGATCAAGCTCAAAGGTTCGAGCAAAAAAACCGTTCCAGTTAATTAAGGTTAATGAGTGAAATTTACCGTGTCCCATCATCATTATTCAATCTCCTCATTAACATCTTCATCTTGTTCTTCACTATTATCATCATCCAAAATAAGTGATGATTCTATTTTAATCGCTTCACCGTCACGAATTAAGCGTAATTGCGCCTCTTGCGCATCATCACTACTGCGAACATCAGCGCCAAAGCGGAAAATAGATTCATTTATACGAAAACGACTACTGTCATTACCTACAATAAAGAAGATCATGCCTAGTCGACGTAAGCGATTTAATGCAGTTTTTACTTTATCAAACAGTTTTTGACGATCTAAGTCAGATCCCGTTGAACGTTGATTAACTAATTTCAACAATTTACTTTCATCCGCTAAGGAAACCAGTTCATCAAAAAGTTCTTGCAAAGTGAAGATACCTTCATGCGCTAATCGTTCAGGGCTTAAATAGAGATAACACAACACTTTACCCACTAGCATGTCTAATTCAGAAAGAACTGAACGGGGAATTAAAGTGGTTGAACGAGGACGAAGATAAAAAAAGCCTTCTGGAGCACGAATAAGCTCAACATTATAACGTTGATAAAACTGTTCAAGTTCAAATTGAAAATCCATCAAAAATGCATGATTGTCCAGCTCATCAATACCAATATGGCGGCCTGAGCGTAATAAACTATCTAGTTCAGGAAAAATTGGATTGGCAATAGCTTGAGCCAATTTCACTGGCATATATTTATCTATAGACGCTTGAGAACTTACAGCAATACGTCCCATGACTTCATCGAGATGATGAGCAGTTTGTTCCATTTCTATATCTTTAGTATCTGTTGATGACATGTGCTTGTACCTTAGCTCCATAATCGTTAATAGGTTTCCATTCGGCAGGAATACCAAGTAAATCACTTTCGGCAATACCTAATCGAATAGCCTGATCAATAAACAATCTTGCAATATCAAAATGCTGTTCTCGAGGGAACTGTGCTAAATAACTATGAATAGCAATACTCATATCAAGTGGTTTATTTTCTTGTTTAAAGATCAATAAATTTTGTTCAATATGTGCAACTATGTGCTCTTGAATTTCTTCAATCATTTCAAATTCGAGTTCGGAAGGTAACTCGCCTGTCACTTCAGCTTCATGTAATGCCAATTCTTCATCACGCATATCCAGTAAACGTTCAGCATTCGCAAAAGTAAGTGACCATGGTGAATCAAAATAGCTTTGGATCGATTTGCGTAATCGTTGAGAAAAAACTCGATTCTTATCTAAATCAATTGCAGTACGAATAAATTTATGAACGTGCCTATCATAACCTATCCATAGATCTATTGCTTTTTGTCCCCAACCAATAATTCGGTCTAATTTACTTTGTAAATCAATAACTACATTATTAATTTTATCTAACTCAGGATTATCTAAAGTCGCATCTTGTATTAAAAGCAAACTAGCTTGTAGTTTATCACCAGCGGCGGCTAATGTGTCTTGCAATTCACGTAAGGTTTGTGATGTTTCTGTCAGTAAACCCTCACAACTACTAATTGCCGCCTGCCAATCTTGACTTAATAATGCAGAAATATTTTGTTTTACATCAGCTTGTTGTTCATCCATCACTCGCTGAGTGATATCGATGCTATCAAAGATTTCAGCTACTGAATATTTTAAAGGTGCAAAAACATTACGATGCCAATGTAAATCATCACCACCTTCAAGAGCAGCATCTGCAGCACGTTTTAATTCTTGTGCCACAATTGAAAGCTGAATTGACAAACGTAAGGTCGAAAATTCGCGTTGACGAATATAGTAATCAGAAATACCAATTCCCAAAGGAGTCAATCGATAAATAGAATAACCATCGGTCATTTCGCTAGCAAAGCGCGTGATTAAACGCTGACGGACTAAATCATTAATCGCATTATTAGCACGAACAGTAATAGTATCTTCACTTTGCTCAAAAATATGAGAAACATGTCGAAAACCATCGATTAATTCAGATTCAGTCATTTCGCCATCAAAGCGCTCGCTGTTTAATACAGCTATTGCTAATAAAAAGGCTAATCGCTCAACAGGCAAAGCAATCGAAAAATCATTTTTTTTTGCCCAAGAGACCAGTTCTGGCACTGATTGGGAAAAATCCATCATAGTGATTCCTTAATTAAGGATGTTCAGCAAGCCTGACATCTTAAAATAATATGAGAAACACAATATATTGTGTTATGGACAAAATTTTATCGATTATATAACAAATTGTAGTAGTTAAAAATAGCTAAGTTTAGGATTTATTATTAGATGTAATATACTATATTTCATTTTCTTAAATTACTTTTTCTACCTTAATCAAATTGACTTCTATAGATACAAAAGTAATGGACTATTAACCTACAACTTGTGCCTTTTATAAATCCAACAAAATTGAAGTGCAGTGGCAATTTATCAATTATTGAGAATAAAAATGGTAAACCGCTGACCAACACTCCTGTCATTGTTGATGTAGTTAATAATTTAGATAAAACAGAAATAACCAATGATAAAGGTCAAGCAACTATTATACCAAATCAAAGGTCAAATGTTATTGGGTTAAAATTGGCTTTTAGTAAAAAATAACCAATTAGTGAAACAAAATTAATTTATATGTAAAAAACGGGATTATTATCCCGTTTCCTATTAATAAGACGATTAAACTTCAGCATTAATTGGACGAGGTATAAGAAAACTACAAATTAGAGCTAATACCGTAATCGCTAATCCAAGTAACATACCATTGAAATAACCATTAATTGAGCTACCATTCATCATCTGAATTGCTGGTAATAATGCAAAACTTAAGCCAGCACCTAAATTAAATGCACCAGCATTCATACCAGGTAGAAAACCTGGATTTTCGCTAGGTGATAAAACAACACCTAAGCCATTTAAAATAATATTGGCCATGCCTGCATAGAAAATACCTAGCACAATAACTCCTACTGATAAAATAGGTAGAGAATGAATGCCATAAAACATAATAATTAAGATGCCAATAACACAGCCCACAAGACCTAATTTTAGCACATTGTTATAACCCATTGTTGGTGCCAATCTTCCGGAAAAAGGCCCCACAAACCAACCAATTAAAGCATAAGGAGTTAGAAAAATGAGGGAAGCCCAATCAGCTTCTAATCCAAAGCCAATCTCATGATTTTGAGCAATTGACATGACTAAACCATTAACAATGGCGAAAATACCCGTCATGGTTAAAGTAGTTGTTAATAACAAAGCCCATGTAGCACGTTTTTTCAAATGATTGGTGGTAACAAGCGGTTGTTTATTTCTTTTTTCTACATGCCAAAACAGAATAAAACATAAGATAGCAAACAGTGTTAATCCTACCACAATCAACCAATTTGCATTACCAAGTTTACCCGCTTCATTAAGAGCGAGTAATAGCGCAGCTATAGTTAGAACAATTAACAAAACACCTAACCAATCCATTTTAGTACCTGCCGATGGTTTAGATTCGGAGGCAAAACGATGAACAAAGAAAGTGGAAATTGCAGCCACTATAGCGATAACCCAAAATACAGAACGAAAACCGAAATGAGTTGCAAGTAGGCCACCAGCTATCGCATCAACACCAGCAATACCGCCATTTACTGCTGTTATTATTCCCATCAACATACCATACTGTTTAACATCTTTTACTTCAAAACTTAACATTAACAAGCATAAAGGTACGACTGGTCCTGAGACACCTTGAATAATCCGAGCGGCATATAACACTTCAATATTTGGTGCAACGGCAGCTAAAACTGTACCTAATGTCATGATTAATAACATAGCAGTTAAGACTTTTTTTCGTCCTTTTATATCACTTAATCGTGGTAAAAATAATGAAAATAAAGCTGCTGCTGTGAAAAACGAGGTTTGCGATAGCCCAACAGCAGCATCATTAGTTCCTAACTCTTTTGCTATGGTTACTAATACAGGGCTTAACATACTAGCATTAAGTTGAAAAGCAACACATGCAGCAAGCAAAGCCATCATCAGTGTAAATACACTGGATTTATCTTTACTTTTTTCAATCATAGATTAACCTCACCTATTCGTTCAAGGGAGTCAACAATTAAATCCCAAAAACCGGTATGATCAAGTTCAGTTGCAACCTGAGTATGACAACTATCATCAGGAGGAAAACGAAAATCAGCCACGGTCATTCCTAAAGTTAATGTACCTGTCAATTCAATATCAACTGGTACTCGTTTAGTTTTTATTAACTCAGGATTAATAACATAAGCAACAGCGCAAGGATCATGCACTGGCGGATAAGTAAAACCTTGAGCTTGTTTGTACATTTTTCCGAAGAATTCCAGCATTTCCAAAACAAATTTAGCTGGTTTTGTTTTTATTGCAGATATTTTTTCAATTACTTCTGGTGTAGCTAATGCTTGATGGGTAAGATCTAACCCAACCATAGTAACGGGCCATTTTTCATTAAATACTATGTGAGCTGCTTCTGGATCTATCTTGATATTAAACTCTGCGACTGCGCTCCAGTTACCAACATGATACCCACCTCCCATCAAAACAACTTCTTTTACACGTTCAACAATCTTCGGCTCTTTACGTACCGCCATTGCAATATTGGTTAAACCGCCTGTTGGTACCAATGTGACTGTTTTGGGTGGATGAGACATGATGGTATCAATAATTAAATCAATAGCATGCCTTTTATCTAATTGAATTGCAGGTTCCGGTAAAACAGGTCCATCAAGTCCAGAGTCACCATGAATATCAGGTGCCACTTCTACATTTCTAATTAAAGGTCTTACTGCTCCTGCTGCAAAAGGTACATTTGTAATGTTAGCGATACGTGCAACAGATAATGCATTTCGAGTTACTTTTTCTAATGTTTGGTTACCAACAACCGTAGTTACCGCTAGCAATTCAATATTTGGATTACCATGAGCTAATAAAAGTGCGATAGCATCATCATGACCGGGATCGCAATCAAGGATAATTTTTTTTGGCTGATTCATCATAAATCGGTTCCTCAAGTAAATTTATATATTTGCCATTCGTTTCAGCACATTTTGATGCGATGGCATATTTGATGCACCTTCGCGCTCAACGGCTAAAGATGCAAAAGCTGAAGCATAAACTGCTGCTTGATAAAGGGTTTCTCCTTTAGCCAATGAAGCACAAAAAGCCCCATTAAAAGCATCGCCAGCACCAGTTGTATCAACAGGAACAGCTAAAAAAGGCTTAATATGTTGATGATGTTTACCATCATAGACAAGAGAGCCTTTACTACCTAAAGTAATAATGACTGTTTGAATCCCTAATGAATAGATTTTTTCCGCAGCAAGCTTGGCACTATCGAAATCATTAACTTCAACTCCAGACATTAAACTTGCTTCAGTTTCATTTGGAGTAACAATATCGATATAAGATAATAGCTGTTGAATATCTTTAGAATAAGGTGCCGGGTTTAACACCACTTTAACCCCCATTGCTTTAGCCAATTTCATTGCATTTAAAACAGCATCAATATTATTTTCAAGTTGAACTAATAGAATATCAGATTGTTTAAGATAACTTTCCAACATTACAATTTCTTTATTAGTAATTGTTAAATTTGCACCAGGATAGATGGCAATCATATTCTCGCCATTTTCTTCAGAAACATAAATGACAGCATTGCCTGTAGGTTCTTTATCTGATTGATACAAAGTAAATGAGTTAATTTTCGATGAAGATAAATGATCATGAGCAAATTGACTAAATTGGTCGGTTCCAACTTTTGCGACAAAATGAACTTTTGCATCAGCATGGCTTGCAGCAAGCGCTTGATTAGCACCTTTTCCACCTGGACCAATCATACTTTTTTTCGCCAGAATTGATTCACCACCTTTTGGAAATCTTGCCACTTGCGCAACAATATCAACATTAAATGAACCTAAAATACAAACATTACCGTTCATTCTGTCTCCTCGTTTTTTAAATTTCTGTTTTTCATATCTGGTCATTAATGAGGTAATACACTCTTTATCAGTAACATTGCTTACTAATCTGTGCCTTTTTATCATGGCACCACCGTGACAACGAATAACTAATAATTGCTTCGCCAGCGTAGAGAGATCTTTTCTAATAGTCTCTTTAGATACTTTGAATATTTCCGAAAAATATTGGACACTACCTTTTTCATGTTTATCTAAATAAGCTAAGATAGCTTTTTGTCTTTCTTCTAAGAACATAAAGTAAACCTCTTGATGATTAATTCAAAGTATAGCTGGATTAAATCCTTAAAAGAGTGATAATAATCATAACTTATGAGATAAAACAGAAGCAAACGGAACAAAGATAGGTTGAACCCAACTGCTTTAAAAATAGTAAAATTTAATGAAAATTATTCATTTTATTATTGTCACATCTATTAGTAATAACTATCAGCAAAACAACTATACTTTTGCTATAACTCATAACGCTATATCAAGTTATCATAAAAAATAATAATCTAATTTCGATAATAAAAAATTAATTCCTTACTCGCACTGTCGCTAATTTATGCTAAAATCTCAAAACATGAATAATCTTTCTTAACATAAGGATGTAATGCAATGCATATCGGTATACCAAAAGAACGGTTAGCCAATGAAGCTAGAGTTGCAGCAACACCTCAAACCGTTGGACAACTGTTAAAACTAGGATTTACAGTTTCAGTAGAACAAGGTGCTGGACATGCTGCTCATTTCGAAGACCAAGCTTTTATTGATGCTGGAGCCACTATTCAAAGTACAAAGGATATTTGGCAAAATGATGTTATTTTAAAATTTCATGCGCCAACTGATGAAGAAATCGCTCTAATGAAAGAGGGATTAACGCTTATCAGCTATATTTATCCTGCTCAACATAAAGACCTTTTAGAAAAACTTGCAACTAAAAATATCACTGTAATGGCGATGGATTGTGTACCTCGTATTTCACGAGCTCAATCACTTGATGCATTAAGTTCAATGTCGAACATAGCTGGTTACCGTTCAGTTATTGAAGCAGCAAACCAGTTCGGTCGTTTCTTTACTGGACAAGTAACAGCAGCAGGTAAAGTACCACCAGCAAAAGTGTTGGTAATTGGTGCGGGTGTTGCGGGCCTTGCTGCAATTGGTGCGGCAGTTAGCTTAGGTGCTATTGTTCGTGCATTCGATACACGACCTGAAGTTGCAGAACAAATTAATAGTATGGGTGCTGACTTCTTAGAATTGGATTTCGAAGAAGAAGCCGGTTCCGGTGATGGCTATGCTAAACAAATGTCTGCTGCTTTTATTGAAGCAGAAATGGCATTATTTGCTGAACAAGCAAAAGATGTTGATATCATTATCACTACAGCATTAATTCCAGGCAAACCTGCACCAAAACTTATCTCAAAAGAGATGGTTGAATCAATGAAACCAGGTAGTGTTATTGTTGATTTAGCAGCGTTAACTGGCGGTAACTGCGAATTAACTAAACCAGGTGAAGTATTCGAAACTGATAATAATGTTAAAATTGTTGGTTATACTGATTTAGCGAACCGTATGCCAGCACAAGCATCGCAATTATATGGCACTAACATTGTTAATTTATTAAAACTACTTGCCAAAGAGAAAGATGGCAACATTGATATCAACTTTGATGATGTAGTGATTCGTGGTGTAACCGTAGTTAAAGACAAAGAAATAACTTGGCCTGCTCCTCCAATTCAAGTTTCAGCTCAACCACAGAAAAAAACGGTTGAACCTGTGGCCAAGCCTGAACCAAAACCAATGCCACCAGCCAAAAAATATGGCATTTTAGCTTTGTTAATTATTGCCTATTTCTGGTTAGCAAACTCAGTACCTGAAAGCTTTTTAGGTCACTTCACTGTATTTGCATTATCATGTGTAGTTGGTTATTACGTAGTTTGGAATGTAACTCATTCATTACATACACCGCTAATGTCCGTTACTAATGCTATATCGGGTATTATATTAGTCGGTGC
The DNA here is from genome assembly GCF_002142015.1 of Gilliamella sp. A7. NCBI lineage: Bacteria > Pseudomonadati > Pseudomonadota > Gammaproteobacteria > Orbales > Orbaceae > Gilliamella > Gilliamella sp. A7. Next base: position 40,456 of record NZ_NASN01000011.1, on the reverse strand, counting down.
AATATTGCAAGTCGGTGATGATAATGGTTTAACTACGGCGATTGCCTTTGTTGCTATTTTGATTGCTAGTATCAATATTTTTGGTGGATTCTTTGTTACCCAAAGAATGCTAAAAATGTTCCAACGTGGCAAGTAAGGGAGATTATTGATAATGTTAAGTCATGGAATCATTCAAGCAGCTTATGTTATTGCTGCATTACTTTTTATCTTTAGTTTACGAGGCCTATCAAATCAAGAATCAGCTAAATCTGGAAACATTTATGGCATGATTGGTATGGCAATAGCTCTTATCGCAGCAATTGCCAGCATACATGGTGGGTTACACTGGATCATTATTGCCATGATTATCGGTGCTGCTATTGGTTTGTACCTAGCAAAAAATGTTGAAATGACACAAATGCCTGAATTGGTTGCTTTGTTACATAGCTTTGTGGGTATGGCAGCCGTTCTTGTTGGTATAAACAGCTTTTTAGATCCGCACCAGCTTGCACCGAATGAAGTAACAATTCATTTAGTTGAAATTTTTGTAGGTGTATTTATCGGTGCAGTTACCTTCTCAGGATCAATTGTAGCATTTGGAAAGTTAAATGGTAAAATTAGCTCAAAACCATTATCTCTCCCATATAAACACTACCTAAATCTAGCTGCAATAGTTGTATCAGTTATCTTGATGTTTACATTTATTAATGTACAAACTGGCGCAGGAGCCTTAGTTTGTTTACTTATCATGACAATTATTGCATTAGTGTTTGGTTTCCACCTTGTAGCATCAATTGGTGGTGCAGATATGCCTGTTGTTATCTCAATGCTTAATTCCTATTCTGGTTGGGCGGCAGCAGCGGCAGGCTTTATGTTACAAAATGATCTCCTAATTGTAACTGGTGCGTTAGTGGGTTCTTCTGGGGCAATTCTTTCTTACATCATGTGTAAAGCAATGAATCGTTCATTTATCAGCGTAATTGCCGGTGGTTTTGGTAGTGATGGCAGTTCATCAAGCTCTTCAGAAGAAGAACAAGGTGAGTATCGTGAAATGCAACCAGCAGAAGTTGCACAAACCTTAAAAGAAGCTCGCTCAGTGATTATTGTACCAGGTTATGGTATGGCTGTAGCTCAAGCTCAGGGCGCAGTTAGTAACATTACTGAAAAACTTCGTGGTATGGGTATAGAAGTTCGCTTTGGTATTCATCCAGTTGCTGGACGTTTACCTGGCCATATGAACGTATTATTAGCTGAAGCAAAAGTCCCTTATGATATTGTATTAGAAATGGATGAAATTAATGATGACTTCCCTGATACAGATGTTGTTTGGGTAATTGGTGCTAACGATACAGTTAACCCAGCGGCAGAAGAAGATCCTAATAGTCCTATCGCAGGAATGCCGGTTCTAGAAGTTTGGAAAGCAAAAACTGTCATTATTTCAAAACGCTCAATGAACACCGGCTATGCTGGCGTGCAAAACCCACTATTCTTTAAAGAAAATAGCTACATGTTATTTGGTGATGCTAAAGATAGTGTTGAAAAAGTGTTGCAAAATTTATAATAATGTAACCATTAAAAATAACAACAAACTGCGACTTAAGTCGCAGTTTTTTTAATGACAATTTTTATTTTTTGAATGTTTTAGATAAAAAACCAATAATGAGATCGGTAACTTCACGATGTATCTCCCCTCTCGCACGATAACCACCATCTTTACAAATAATACTTTCATCTTGTTTCTCTTGATTTAAGATATCTAATGCATTGGATTTACAAATTTGAATAAAACTGAAATGCATTGCATCTGGAATAATAATATAATTTGAGGACGATTTTGGTAGAAATTCTTGTACATAACCTGATTCAAGTTTGGCATCTGTATCACCTATATCAACTCCAGCACCAATAATAAGAGCAGGAATTTTAATTTTTTCTAAGCTATCTACGGTGAATCCTCTTGTCAAACCAGCATCTAGAGATATGAATGCCTTTATCCTAGGGTCTAACATACTCTTATTCAGTTCTGGATTGGCCAAACCAAGTTCTGACATCAAATGACAACCTTTTAAATATGAATACTTTTTACAATCCTCATTGAAAGTGTCAGTATTAAATCTAGCGCCAGAAAGTGCAATTACTGACCAACCACCTAAAAAATGGCCTATAGCGGCAATCTGATTAAAATTAATAATATTTGTGAGTATTTGATCTTCAGCCAGAGCATCAATAGTTTTGCTTAAATCCTGCGGACGTAACCATAGTTTAGCTAACTGCTCAGTATTCTTATCAAATATGGTTGTTCCTAAATGATTAGGAGCTACAACAATATATCCTTTTGCAGCTAATTCATGTGCAAGCCAGCTTAAATTTTGCCAACTTCAACCATAACCATGTGAAAAAATTAATGGCGATTTAGTATTTTTTATTTCTTGTACTGCATCAGCTATAGTTATTGAAATTTGCTTATTATTAGGGGCGTACCAAACAGCAATATCTAGTGGTCTTACACCTTACACATCACAGTAAAATTATTTAGAATCAATATGTTATGAAGAATTAAAAATAGAGAGAAGAGAAAAAATAAAATAAATTAATTGATTGTAAAGAAAATGAGTTTAACTATACATTATCCTCAACTAGATTCTTTTTATCATAATTGAAATCTAAATTATAACTTGGATATAAATATAAAATGAAAGAAATGATCAATGATTTTCAAGTTTTATTTGTTCTTTATGATAAAGGTAATAAGCCCCTCGAGAAACCATTCGAAGTTGAAAAATAAGATTTTCTATTAATTTTTGACGTTGAATACTATCAAAGTCAAGCGCTTCAGCACCAGCATTAAAAGCAATGGTAACCATCGCTTCTGCTTGAGCTTCATTATAATGATGTGGCATTTGATTAGCATTATCTAAATAGTCAACAAGCTCGACGATAAAATGCTGAATTTCACGTGCAATCGCCGATCGAAAATCAGAAGATGTTCCGGCTTTTTCACGCAGCAATAATAGAAATACTTTAGGATTTTTATCTATAAATTCAATAAAGGTGGTTACAGAAGTTCGAAGCACGCTGCCACCTTTTTCAATACGTTTTCGAGCTTGTCTTAACAATTGACGAAGCGTTAAACCGCTTTCATCAACCATCGCTAAACCTAATTCATCCATATCACGAAAATGTCGATAAAATGAGGTAGCAGCAATACCTGCTTCACGAGCAACTTCACGTAAACTTAAACTTGCAAAACCTTGTTCAGCATTAAGTTGATTAAACGCAGCATCAATTAAACTTCGACGCGTTCTTTCCTTTTGCTGCGCTCTGATACCACCGGTTTTAATATTTTTCATTTTCAACATTCAACATAATACAAATATAAGTTATCAATTTATTTGCGCTAATAATCGCTCTTTTTCTGCAAATACTTTTGGCATATGATCGCGAATAGTTTTAGCTATGGTTTCGTAACGAGCACGTAATGGAGAACCAGGTCGATAAATCAAAGCAATACTTCGTGTCGGTATAGGATCATTACAAGGAATATAACAAATATTATCGCGAGTACGCTCATTCGGAGCTGCAAGCTCTGGAAATAAAGTAATACCTCGTCCAGCAGATATCATACTTCGCAATGTTTCCAAACTCGTTGCTTTAAATTGTTTGTCTTCATCAATTCCTACTTGAAAACAATATCCCATTGCATGTTCACGCAAACAGTGACCATCTTCTAACATTAAAAATTTTTGTCCTTTTAAATTAGAAAGTTTAACTGTTTGTTTAGTTGCTAATTCATCATTTGCTGGAACGGCTAGAAACATTGGTTCATTAAATAGTGGTAATTCAATAAATTGTGCCGTTTCTTTTACTTGAGCAATAATCGCACAATCCAGTTTTCCACTCTCAAGTTGAGCAACAATATTGGCAGTTTGAGCTTCATGTAAATAAAGCTCTAGTTGAGGAAAAGATTCATGTAATACCGTAATTACATGCGGTAATAAATAAGGTGCAATAGTAGGAATCAAACCTATATGCATCGGACCAGACATCTCTTCGCCTTGACGACTAGCCATCTCTTTTAAAATTTGTATATTACGTAAAATTTCTTTAGCTTGCTCAACAAGCATCATACCGGTTTGGGTAAATAACACTTTGCGACTAGTTCGCTCAAGTAACATTACACCTAATTCGTCTTCAAGTTTTCTGATTTGACCACTTAATGTTGGTTGACTAACATTACAAGCATCTGCTGCTTTACGAAAGTGCCGAAATTCAGCTAACGATACAAAATATTCCAAATCACGAATATTCATAGTGTCCCCAAAAAATTATCAGTTAATGGTTATATACTCAGAAATCTAATAAATAGATATAAAATAATACTATTTTTGTATAAAAATCATTTATAAAATAAGAGTATCAAATTCAGTAAAATTAATTAGTCATTTAAATACAGATAAAATCTGTTGTTGTGCACTATTTCTTGATGCTTAATAGGCTAATTTTATTAATTGTACTATACAAACTGCTATTGTTGATAATTATGTTTAAAAAATCAAATAGAATCTTTGATGATTATAAACTATATCCCTTTATTCTACTTACCTTAGTCTCATTAAGAAAAATGGAAAGTTAAAAATAATTGCGATATAATCGCGCGTTAGATTGCTATTTAGACTATAATTAATTTGAGGTGTGCTATTTTTAAACAAGTTTCTCGCTTTTATCGTAAAATGTTTCAGCATGAAGAACGGCAAAAATCGCACTATGTCTCCATTTCCCGTAATGAACATAATATTTCTCGTAAAAATATAAGCGAAAATGCCTTAAAAGTTCTTTATCGCCTAAATAAACAAGGATATGAAGCTTATCTCGTTGGTGGATGTATTAGAGATCTTCTTTTAGGTAAAAAACCTAAGGACTTTGATATTGCCACAAATGCTACTCCTGAGCAAATCCAAAAGGTGTTTCGTAATTGTCGCTTGATTGGAAGACGTTTTCGCCTAGCTCATATTATGTTCGGTAAAGAAATAATTGAAGTAGCTACTTTTCGTGGTGAACATGATGGTCAAAGCGAACATACCAACATATCTAAACGTTCACAATCTGGCATGCTATTACGTGACAATGTATATGGTACGATTGAACAAGATGCTATTCGCCGTGACTTCACGATGAATGCTCTTTATTACAATGTTAAAGACTTTACTATCCGTGATTACTGTGGCGGGTTAAACGATTTAAAAAATGGCATTATTCGATTAATTGGCGATCCACAAACAAGGTACCGTGAAGATCCAGTTAGAATGTTAAGAACGATTCGTTTTGCGGCCAAACTTAACATGAAAATTGATCATGCAACAGCTGATCCCATAAAAACGCTTGCTCCATTGTTAAAAAATATTCCATCAGCGCGACTTTTCGATGAATCTTTAAAGCTATTACAATCTGGTAATGGTTACAACACTTATATTTTATTAAAACAGTATCAACTATTTGAACAACTTTTCCCGGTAGTTGAACGCTTATTTGTACACAATAATAATGGTAATTTAGAGAAAATTATTGCTCACGTATTAAAAAATACTGATTATCGAATAGCAAACGAACAACGTGTCAATCCAGCTTTTCTCTATGCAGCCTTTTTTTGGTATCCAATTATAGAACAAACTCAACTTAACTGTATTGAAAGTGGCTTACAATACTATGATTCTTTTTCTATGGCTATTAATGATGTGTTAAGCGAACAGTGCCGAATTATCGCAATTCCCAAACGATTAACAAATATAATGAGTGACATTTGGCGCTTACAATTAAGAATGAAGAAGCGTGAAGGGAAACGCGCCTTTGTGATTTTGGAACATCCAAAATTTCGTGCCGCTTATGATTTATTAGAAATGCGAGCATCTATTGAAAAAGGTGAATTGTTAGATTTAACCAAATGGTGGGATGAATTTCAACATGAATCAACCGAAAGAAAAATATCTATGGTTAAACAACTCGGTAAAAGCAATAAACGACGAACTAAACGTTAATTTTCATTCGCACTTTTATAAATAATCGCTATAATGTTTTAATTAAAATAATCATAATTACAATCTAATCATTGATGAAAAAATTATCACTCTCTCTTATTGCTATAGCGGTTACATTTTCTTTGTACAATTATAATAGTCCTAGCTACGCAATTGGTTTGCCTGAAAATGACACTAATAACCCCCAGTGTCTAATTAATGTACCAAAATTTGAGCGACCTATTGTAAATGGTGATATAAATAATTTACCAGTTAATGCAGAGGCAGATCAATTTGAAGCGATTTATCCTAATTTAGCTATTTATAGTGGCAACGTTTATGTTGAACAGGGTAACCGTACAGTTCAAGCTGATAAAGTGACTATTGACTCTAAAGATGCAAATAACCGCATGGTGACATTAGATGGAAACATCATTTATCAAGATAACTTGATAAAAATGAATGGTAATCATGCTGTAATGAATCTTAATAGCAATGATTCGAATATACATCCTAGTGAGTATCATTTAGTTGATCGGCTTGGTCGTGGTAAAGCCGATGAAATGAAACTGGAAAAAAATCGCTATATCATTCTAAAAAATGGTAGTTTTACTTCTTGCCCAGTAGATGATAGTACTTGGAATATTAAAGGTACTACAGTAATTCATGATAACGAAGAGCAATTACTTGAAGCCTGGAATGCAGTATTTAGCATCGGCAAAGTACCTGTTCTATATTCGCCTTATTTACAATTACCAACAGGCAATAAAAGACGATCTGGTTTATTAATACCCACTTTTGGTTACGACAGTATTGATGGTGTTGACTTCGCCTTACCTTTTTATTGGAATATCGCGCCTAATTATGATGCAACTTTAACACCAAAAATATTACAACATCGTGGTGTACAATTACAAAACGAATTCCGTTATTTAAATCAGTTAGGATTAGGAACTATCGCGTTTGACTGGTTGCAACATGATAACCAATACAATGAAGATAGAAAAAAATTACTAAATGGAAATAATTATGGTAATAATAATAATCGATGGTTATTCCATTGGAAAAATGAAGAACTAATAAATTATAATTGGCGATTATATACTGATGTTACAAGGGTTAGTGATAATCAATATTTAACGGATCTTAGCTCTAAATATGCCTCTCAGACAGATGGATATTTAACACAATTTTATAAATTAGCTTATAATGATGAAAATTGGGATGTAGCTTTAGGTTACAAACATTTTCAACCTTTTCATTATAATAACCTTTACCAAACCCAGCCACAATTAGATATTAACTATTATACTTACGATCTGGGTCCACTAAAATTCAAAACATTTGCACAAATATCTCACTTTATAAATGCTACAAAAAATAAACCTAATGCATGGCGAACGCACCTTGAACCAACGCTTAACTATACGGTAACTAATTCTTGGGCTTCACTAGCAACTGAAACGGGGTTTATGGCCACCAATTACAAACAGCAAAACCTTAAAAGATACAATAAGATAAATAAAAAATCAGATAAAAAATTAGACAGTAATGTAAATCGATTTATGCCTAAATTTAGTATGGATGGTAAAGTGATTTTCGAACGCGATATTGAGTTTGTAGATGGTTATACCCAAACACTTGAGCCACGCATTAAATATACTTATATTCCCTATCGCAATCAATCCAATATTGATAACTATGATTCAAGTTATTTACAGGCTGATTACGCCGGCTTATTTAGAGATCAGTCTTATAGTGGTCTAGACCGTATAGCTTCAACAAATAAACTCGCTACAGGCGTGACTACACGCTTCTATGATAGTAATAAGGTTGAAAAATTTAATTTATCTCTTGGTCAAATTACTTATTTCACTAAATCTAAAACAAGTGAGAATAATAATGAATTAGATAAAAATTCAGATACGGGCAGTATTACATGGGCAACAGATAATTTTTGGCGTATCAGTAATGATATTGTTTTTCGTAGTGGCATCCAATATGATACTCGCATTGACACTATTGCTTTAGCCAATACTACTTTTGAATATCGACCTACAAGTGATAAATTAATGCAATTATCCTATCGATATGCAAATCATAATTATATTGCTACCGTAGATGACAGATATAAAGAATCATCAGATAAACGCTATAAACAAGATCTATCCCAAACGGGTATTATGGCTAGTTGGCCATTATCTGAAACAGTGAGTGTAGTCGGTTCTTATTATTATGATATGAAACAGAATCAAATTGCAGATAGCTTTGTTGGCTTACACTATAGTGATTGTTGTTGGGGAGTAACAATACAATATGGCCGAAAGCTAACCGATTGGGACGACAAGACTCATGTGAGCAAATATAAAAATAAATTTTCTATTAACTTTGAATTACAAGGTTTAGGTAATAGTCGTGATAGCAAAGCCAAAATGTTAGACTTTGGTAAGTTACCTTATACGTCAACGTTTGAATAAACTAACTGATAAATTTATAGCGATACAATTAATATCACAACAACATAATGAGTTAAATAAATATGAAATTATTAAAACTTTTTATTGCATTAAACTTAAGTATTAGTGTAGTACTTTTTACACCACTTTCAGCTCATGCTACTCCCAAAGTTATAGAACAGGTTGCTGCAGTGGTTAATAATAATGTCATTTTAGAAAGTGATGTTAATGATATGCTAAAAACCATCAAAGCTAGCGCCGAGCCGGGTACTTTACCTAGTGACAAAGTACTCCGACACCAGATCATAGAACGTTTAATAATTGAAAATTTAATTTTACAAAAAGCAGCTAAAGCGAAAATTACTATTAGTGATGACGAAGTAACTGGGGCGATTGATAGTATAGCAGCTGAAAATGGTATGACTATCGATCAATTAAGAAGTAAATTATCTGCTATGGGAATTAGCTATAGCACTTATCGAGAACGTATTCATAATGATATGTTGATTGAGCAAGCTCGTATGCATGAGGTTAGGCCAAGAATTAAAGTGTATCCTAGGGAAGTAGAGCAATTAACCAAGACAATGACTAATCAACCAACTAATAATATAGATGTCAAAATTAGTCATATTTTAATTTCAATTCCAGAAAAAGCATCTAAACAACAAATTGAAAGTGCCACAAATAAAGCTATGGATATTATTAATCGAGCTAAAAAAGGTGAAAATTTTGCTAAATTAGCCACATCATACTCTAATGATGATCTGGCACTAAAAGGTGGCGCTATGGGATGGCGAAAGCTTAATGAACTACCTACCATTTTCGAAGAACGCCTTATTCGTGCAGCAAAAGGGAGTGTAATAGGACCTCTCCGTTCAGGCGTTGGTATTCATATAATAAAAGTTGATGATACTCGTTCTGAAGCGCCGAAAAAAATCACCCTTCAAGAAGTGAATGCTCGACATATATTAATTAAAACTAATGTATTAGTTACTGATCAAGTTGCTAAACAAAAATTAATTGATATCCGTGAAGCTATTACTAGTGGAGCAACCACATTTACTGCTGCGGCAAAAGCTAATTCTGAAGATGCTGGCTCCAAAGATAGTGGTGGTAATTTAGGCTGGAATAGACCTGAAGTTTATGATAATGGCTTTAAAAGTGCATTATTACAATTGAAAAAAGGTGAAATCAGTCAACCAGTAAGATCATCTTATGGTTGGCATTTAATTGAATTAATTGATACTAGACAAACTGACGGTACTAATTTGGTTAAAAAAGATCAAGCTTACCGACTTATTTTTAACCGAAAATTTGCTGAAGAAGCTCAAATTTGGATTCAAGAACTAAAAGGTGATGCTTATATTAAAATTACAGGTGAAGGAAAGAATGAATAGTCGTGTTCATCAAGGGCATTTTGCCCGCAAGCGATTTGGTCAAAACTTTCTAAATGATAATTATATTATTGAAAGTATTGTAGCAGCGATACAACCTAAACAAGGTCAAGCCTTAGTTGAGATTGGCCCAGGACTTGCTGCATTGACAATACCAGTAAGTAAACATGTTGATCATCTAACTGTTATTGAAATTGATAGGGATTTAGCCAATCGATTAGTTGAAAATCCTTTTTTACAAAATAAAATTAGCGTGATTGAGCAAGATGCATTAACGTTTGATTTTAATCAATTGTTCGATAAATTAGGTCAACAATTAAGAGTATTTGGTAATTTACCTTACAATATTTCAACGCCTTTGATGTTTCATTTATTTGAATATGCACCTATTATTGCCGATATGCATTTTATGTTACAAAAAGAGGTCGTTACTCGTTTAGTTGCTGCGCCAAATAGTAAAGATTATGGTCGCTTAAGCGTTATGGCACAATATTACTGCCAAATTATCCCTGTTTTAGAAGTACCGCCTACTTCTTTTAAACCGGCCCCTAAAGTGGATTCTGCTGTAGTGAAATTAATACCTTATAAGGAAAAACCTTATTTGGTTAATGATGTCAAAATACTTTCACGCATTACTACAGAAGCATTTAATCAAAGACGTAAAACCATACGCAATAGTTTAGGTAATTTATTTACGACAGACCAAATGCTTGAATTAGATATTGATCCAAATTTACGAGCCGAAAATTTGACAGTAAAACAATATTGTCTATTGGCAAACGCTTGGAAATAAGCTTATGGCAAATCTATTAATTGGTGATATCCATGGTTGTTATGATGAATTTATGCGCTTACTTGAAAAAGCAAATTTTTCATCCTCGGATACGTTATGGTTAACAGGGGATTTAGTTGCCAGAGGCCCTAATTCACTAGAAGTTATTAGATTTGTTAAACGATATAGTCAACAAATTAGATTAGTATTAGGTAATCATGATTTACATTTGTTATCAATCTATGCCAATGTTACACCCTCTAAAAAGAAGGATAACCTTGACGAATTAATTCATGCTGATGATTTTGACGAATTAATGAACTGGTTACGTAAACAACCACTAGTCCAAATAGATGAAAAATTAAAACTTATTATGACCCATGCGGGAATAACACCACAATGGGATTTGGAAACATTAAAAAAATGTGCCCATGATCTAAATGTCGTTTTAAGTAGTGATTCATACCCCCTTTTCCTCGACAAAATGTATGGTAATTTCCCCGATGAATGGTCAACAGAACTACAAGGATTAGATCGACTACGGTATATTGCCAATGCGTTAACGCGAATGCGCTATTGTTACGAAGATGGTCGACTTGATTTTTATTATAAAAACCAACCTGATCAAGCGCCTTCAAAGCTTAAACCTTGGTTTGCTTTGCCGAGAAAAATCCCAACAGATTATAGTATAGCTTTTGGTCATTGGGCTGCGCTGAATGGAAAAGGAACACCTGAAAGCATTTACGCACTTGATACAGGATGTTGTTGGGGAGGGAAACTAACTTGTTTGCGATTTGAAGATAAGAAATACTTCAAAAAGAAAAACATTGAAACTAATTAAATTATAAAAAGGCTATTTTATTATGTCTGTACTATCTGTTGTGAAATCAATCTGGAAAATTATCAATTTAATCAGAGAAATTTTTCTCAATCTTGTTTTCTTAATTATTATTTTATTGATTTTTAGTGGTATAGCATTAATAAAAGAAGCAAATAAGCAAGATGTCATTCCTCAATTTGGCACATTAATTATGGATCTTGAGGGCGTCGTCGTTGATAACTCACTTTATAGTGATGAAATTTATGAAATACAAAATAAGATATATGGCAAAAGAGTGAATCTATCTCGTGAAAATAGCTTATTTAATTTAGTGCAAAAGATATCTCAAGCAACATCCGATCCTAATATTAAAAGTATGGTGTTGAAATTAGATAATTTTGTCGGTGCTGATATGAGCTCTTTACAGTATATTGGTAAATATTTGGCGGAATTCAAAGCCGCCAATAAACCTATCTATGCCATTGGTTCAAACTTTAATCAAAGTCAATATTATTTAGCCAGTTATGCTAATAAAATCTACTTGACTCCATTAGGTGCTGTAAATGTATTTGGATTATCAACCAATAACCTATATTACAAAACACTGTTAGATAATTTAAAGATAAATACGCATGTTTTTCGTGTCGGTACTTATAAGTCTGCTATTGAGCCATTCATTCGAGATAATATGTCGGAAGAGGCGAGAAGTAACACCTCTCGATGGTTAAACCTAATGTGGAACAACTATCTTGCTGACATTTCAATAGAAAGGAAAAAAGCACCGACACAATTAGTACCATTACCTGAGAATATGCTATCAGAATTAAAAGCGGCTAATGGCAATATGGCACAATATGCTTTAGCAAATGGTTTGATTGATGCAATAGCAACTAATCACGAATTTGAACTAGAAATCAATATAAAAAATAGAGTAAGTATTTATGATTACCGACTCAAGGAAAATACTAAACTTGCAAATAAAGAGCCTAAAATAGCCGTTGTTTTTGTCAATGGAACAATCACCAATGGAGAAAATAGCAGCAACGTTGCCGGAAGCCAAGATATCGTTAAGCAATTAAGAAATATTCGTAAAAATTTAAATAGAAATAATATACAAGCAGTTATACTTAGAGTAAATAGCCCTGGGGGAAGTGTTGATGCTTCAGAAGCGATTCGCAATGAATTAGAAGCTTTACGTCGTTACCAAATTCCGGTTGTTGTCTCCATGGGCGGTATGGCTGCTTCTGGCGGTTATTGGATATCAACTGCATCAGACTTTATTGTTGCCAGCCCAAATACAATTACCGGATCAATTGGCATCTTTGGTATAGTACCAACCTTTGAAAAATCACTTTCTCATATCGGTGTCTATAATGATGGAGTCTCAACATCACCATTAGCAAACAGAGGCGTAACTCAGAATCTATCCAGTGAAATGAACCAATTTATTCAAATGAATATTGATCATGGTTATCATACTTTTATCTCTTTAGTAGCAAAAGCACGAAATATGACTACAGAACAAGTAGATAATATAGCCCAAGGTCAAGTATGGTTGGGTTCAGAAGGAAGTGAAAATGGTTTAGTTGATAAACTAGGTGATTTTGATGATGCAATTGAAATGGCTGCTACATTAGCTAATATTTCAAATTACCAAATAGATTGGCAAAAACAAGAAGGTAATTGGCTTAATGCTTTTTATTCAGATATGATAGCCATGATGCCGAAATCAACAGCAGAAATATTGTTTGAAAACATACCAGAAGTAAAACAGATCAAACAACAAGTCTCGTTCTTAGATAAATTCCAAGATGGACAAAATCGTTATATTTACTGCCTAAATTGTGCTGATATTAGATAATTAAAATAATCCACCTTAACGGTGGATTTTTTTTAATTCTTATTTGTCTGCATGGAAAAAATAACGCATATTATTCATTGCAGCATGAATGAGATTATAATTAGGAGTTTCATTTACTTCATTATTATAAGCATCGAAATAATGACTAATACCTAGACGATTAACAAAATAAATGTTGTCTTTAGTCCGTACAGCATAAGAACTATAATTTGACATCAGTAACCAATCTCGATCTTTTATTGGACTAAACAAATCATATCCAGTCGAATAGTCAGTAATATCATTTTTTACATGTAAATAATGGCGCATGATCGAAGGCACAACATCTTCATGGCTAGTAAATTTATTTGTATTATCATTTATATGTTGAAGATCTTTTGCTCCAATAATAATAAAAGGTACTTTAGTTTGAGCATCCGTATAGTTGCCATTATGTCCCCAAAAACCTAACTTATTATCATTCATTTCTTGAGAATGATCACCAGTAATAACAATCAACGTATTATCTAACGAACCAGACTGTTTAAGTTCATCATAAACTTTTTGCAATAAATAATCATCATAATAGACACTCTGTTTATAACGATTAAAAATTGGAACGGGATCTGTATTATTATTTAATGTCATGTAATTGAGGTCACCAACTGGTTTAAATTTTATTTCAAAATCTTTTGGGAAATCATAAGCGTGTGGTGCGTCAAAAAACAAAAAAGAAAAACTCGGGTTAGATTTGTCCCTAGATCTATACCAATTTATCCAGTCATCAGTTATTTGTTCATCACGACTTGACGCAAGACCATTTTTACTACTGATTCTTAAATTTTTGATAGTTAAAAAAGCAGTACGATCAAATTCAGGAGCAGTAACTTTAGCTGAAGTAAAAATCCCAATATTATAATTTTCTTTTTGTAGAGTAGTTATAAATAGCGAAGGGATACTGTTTCTTAAAAATGAATCCCAGTATGTGCCAGGAATACCATAAAAAAGACCAAAAATACCGGTTCGAGTAGCATTACCTGTTGAATAATGATTATTAAAAATGATACCGTTATTCTGTGTAACAAAATGATAAGTATTGGGGGAAATATCTGGACTAAAAGTATCATAACGCCAAGAGTCTAATACAATAAACATAATATTAGGTGTTGCTTGATTATCTGGATTAATCAAAAGATCTTTTTTAGGATAATAGATACTTGCGTGCTTATTATTCCTCTCAATAAGTACTTTACGTTGTCCTGATTTATCAAAAAATCCCATTATCTTTTTTGAGGTAAATGGACGGTATAAAGGAATATATTCTTTGACAACCATAATCGGTGAATAAGCGTAATAAAAAGCTACCATATGTATCAGATGACTGATAACAAAACAACAAGCAAGAAAAACTGTCGGTATAATTAATATTTTAGATCGAATAACTTTAGGGTTAAATTTTTTATCAAATAGATAGAGAATTAAATATTCCACTCCACAAAAAACAGATATTAACAAAAACATTAATATATAAGTCGCAGTTGAAAAATCCACAACCTGACCGGAAAAAACCATAGATAATACCGACTCATTGATATGAAATCGATATTGTTGGAAAACAATAGTATCTATATATAAGACAATTTGGAATAAACTGAATATAAGTGCCAAACAGATATTAGTTAATTTTTTATTCATCCAAAGCAAGGGAAGAGATAAAATAAAAAATAATAAGTAAGCTGAAAAAAAATGACCTAAAACTGCAATAAAAGCAAAAAGGCTTCCATCCCAAGTCAAAGAGGTGCCTAGTACCCAAAAATATTGTACTGCTATTATTGACGAAATAAAAATATTCACTAACAAGAACAAATAAAGTTTTTTCATAGAAAACCATTCAATAAAAGGCTAAATTTTTTAATAATAATGTTTTTTTTATTTTGAGTCAGCGCCTCCTCAAAATTTTTAATAAAAAAAACAATAAATGTATAAAGATTAATATTAAATTAACAAAAAGGGCTCTCTGTAGAGCCCTCTTATAATGTTATGAATGATTATCTTCGATCAGCAAATATTCGCAGTAACATAATAAATAAATTGATAAAATCTAGATAAAGCGTTAATGCACCTAATATCACATAACGCCTGAACATATTTTGATCGTCTTTTGATAAGTGGACACCAAATTGCTTAAGTTTTTGTGTATCATAAGCAGTCAATCCGGCAAAAACAAATACGCCAATATAAGTTACTGCCCACATTAAAGGTTCGCTGTGCAAAAATAGATTAACTAAAGAGGCGATAACAATACCAATTAGTCCCATGAATAAAAAGCTACCAAAACCAGATAAATCACGTTTAGTCGTATAGCCATAAAATGCTAACGCACTAAACATTCCAGCGGTAATAAAAAAGACACTGGCAATTGAAGATGACGTATAATAAATAAAATATATAGAAAAAGTACAACCATTTATTACTGAATAAAGCATAAATAAAGTTGTTGCTGCAGCACCAGACAAACGATTAATCATTCCTGAAATAACAAATACCAATCCAATTTCAGCAATTAAAAGTACCCACATCACTCGTGATAATAAAATGAGAAACTCATAACTAGTTGATGCGAACCAAGCAACAAAAGCAGTTAAAAGTAAACCAACCGCCATCCAACCATACACTTGACTCATGTATGTTTGTATACGGCTACTTGTCTGTTCTATAATTGAACCATTAGGAGTATAACTTGACATATCTTTCCTCTCATGAAAATAACATAACGACCTTATTATATATTAAATAGGGATTAATACCATTTCTTCAAGGCATTTTCATCTGATTGCTTTGCCTCTACCCAGTTTTCACCACTAGCAGTTTGTTCTTTCTTCCAAAATGGTGCTTTATTTTTTAATACATCCATAATAAATTCAGTTGCGGCAAAAGCATCTCCGCGATGTGCCGAACTAATACCGACAAAAACGATACTCTCATTAGCATTAATTTTGCCAACACGATGTACTAATGCAACTCGACTAATTGACCACCGTTCTCTCGCTTGATGAATAATATTGCTCAACACTTTTTCTGTCATTTGTGGATAATATTCTAACGTTAAACTAATCACTTGATGTTCTAAACTACGCACTTTTCCCATAAAAGTGACTACAGCTCCATCTTGAGGTAACTCATAGAGCCATGTTATTAATGAATTTATGTCAATAGCTGATTGGTTAATTTTAATAATATTCATATTATTACCCACCGGTTACTGGTGGAAAAAACGCAATTTCATCATTACGTTGAATTATATGATGATAATCAACTAGAGTATGATTTACCGCACATAATACGGTTTTTTCTTTTAAAGCTAATGACCATTTGTCACCTCGTAAACTAAGCTGCTCTAAAAGTTGAGCTATTGACATTTGATCTACCATTAATTCCAAAGATTCAATGCCTAACAACTCTCTAATTTGTGCAAAAAAATAAATTTTATTCATACTTTCATTGTTCTATTTTGTTTAAGTTATATTCGCCTGATTTACCACCAACTTTATTTAATAATCTAACTTGATTGATAATCATATCTTTCTGACTAGCTTTACACATATCATATATCGTTAATGCAGCTACAGAAGCAGCAATCAATGCTTCCATTTCTACGCCAGTTTTACCTGTTACCTTACAAACTGACTCTATTCTTACACTATGATTTTCAAATAGAGGTTCAATATTGACCTCAATTTTACTAAGTAGTAATGGATGACAAAGTGGTATTAACTCCCATGTCCGTTTCGCAGCTTGAATTCCTGCAATTCTAGCAGTCGCAAACACGTCACCTTTATGATGTTTTCCTTCAATAATCATATTAAATGTTTCTGTATTCATTAATACTATTGATTCTGCCCTAGCCTCTCGATAGGTTATCTGTTTTTCCGAAACATCCACCATATGAGCATCACCACGTTGATTAATATGTGAAAATGACGCTGACATTTTTAAATACCCTTAAACTCATGTTTTAATTTGTCACTCAAGATAACAAATTTTGTTTATCGATACTACTAGCATACACATAAAGTGTTGAATATTTAATTTAGAAATAATTAATTTGTCAGTGTAATTTTTGCGAGTTATATAAAATCTGCGTACAATAGCAATTTTTATAACTGTAATAGTGATTGTTAATGCTGATTGCCCATGTAGCCTTACCTGTACCCCTTTATCAACTGTTTGATTACACACTTACAACGCAGGCTGAAATTGGTATGCGAGTTAAAGTGCGGTTTGGTAAACGAGAAATGATTGGAATTATCGTTAAAATTGATCAGCAAACAACTTTTGAGATCGAAAACTTAAAACCTATTATCGAAATTATTGATACAAAAAACCCCTTTCCTAAACCAATTTGGCAATTATTAAATTGGGCAACCAGCTATTACCATTTTCCAATTGGTGAAGTAATATTTCATGCTATGCCGATCCTATTAAGGCAAGGTCGTCCTGCCATCAAAGATGGAATAAAACATTGGCAATTAACATCAAAAGGGCAACAAATTGATTTAAACCTATTATCACGAACACCAAAACAAAAATTATTAGTATCTTCACTCCGAAACCACTGTTTGAATGAAAGTGAATTTAGCTCTAATATCTATCAAGAATTACAGAAAAAACAACTTATCGAGCAAGTTTATCATCAACCTGATAAAATTTGCTGGCATGCAAATTATTCAACCAACAAATCACCGATACAATTAAATAATGAACAATTAAATGCAATTTCGACTATTAATAAACAAAACAAACAATTTGGCGTTTTTTTGCTTGATGGTATAACCGGTTCTGGTAAGACAGAAGTCTATCTAAATATTATCTCTGATGTTTTAGCGCAAGGAAAACAAGCTCTAGTATTAGTTCCTGAAATTGGTTTAACACCGCAAACTATCAAACGTTTTAAGCAGCGTTTTAATGCACCGATTGATATTTTACATTCAGGCCTAACTGATAAGGAACGTTTTGAGGTTTGGTTAAGAAGTAAAGATGGTGACAATGCTATTGTTGTAGGTACACGATCGGCACTTTTTACTCCATTTCAAAATTTAGGTATCATGATTATTGATGAAGAACATGATAGCTCCTACAAACAGCAAGAAGGCTGGCGTTACAATGCTAGAGACTTAGCAATCATTCGCGCAAAAATTGAAAATATACCTATTGTTTTAGGTTCGGCTACTCCCTCGCTTGAAACCATTAATAATGCCCAAAACCTTAAGTATCAACACCTCAAGCTTACACAACGGGCAGGCAATGCCAAATTAGCCAAACAATCTATTTTAGATATCCGCGGCATGGTTCTAGCGTCAGGACTTTCTCAACCATTAATAGCACAGATAAAAGAACATTTAGATAATAATAATCAAGTTATGTTGTTTCTTAATCGTAGGGGATTTGCACCATTAATCATTTGTCATGATTGCGGTTGGATTGCTGAGTGCCCTCGTTGTGATCGACCTTATACCTTTCATAAAAAACAAAATAGACTAATTTGTCATTTTTGTGATACACCTAGAGACATTCCCCAACAATGTCCTAAATGTGGTTCGACACAATTATTACCTATTGGATTTGGAACAGAACAACTAGAAAAACAACTTAATATATTATTTCCAAATATAAAAGTCACTCGTATTGATCGCGATACGATAACCAAAAAAGAGGCGCTAAACTCTTATTTACATGACATCCAACAAGGCGGTGCACATATCTTAGTTGGTACGCAAATTCTTGCCAAAGGACATCATTTCCCTGACGTAACATTAGTGGGAATAGTGGATGTTGATGGAGCCCTATTTTCAAATGATTTTAGAGCCACGGAAAGATTCGCTCAAATATATACCCAAGTGTCAGGACGAGCCGGTCGAGAGACAAAAGCTGGTGAAGTAATTCTTCAAACCTATCATCCAGAGCATCCATTATTAAATATATTACTAACGCAAGGTTATCAAGCCTTTGCCAAACAAACCTTACAAGAACGCAAGCAAACATTATTACCCCCATTTAGTTATCAGGTGCTAATTCGTGCCGCTGATCGTAATAACCTACAAGCACCAAAATTTTTACAGCAAATCCATGATTGGCTAAAAGAGAATTATGATCAAAATTTATGGCAACTTGGCCCTATGCCTGCAAGCCAAGCGAAAAAAGCGGGCTATAATCGTTGGCATTTACTATTGCAACATAGTAACCGGCAATTATTACAGCAAATATTAGATAATCTTCTTACGGTTCTTATACGGTGTAATGATGCATCAAGAGTAAGATGGAGCATTGACGTTGATCCAATTGAGAATTAAACATCTCTTCCAACAGGTTATCTGTTGAAAGAGACTAAATTTATAATGCAATTTTTCCTATATTTTTATCAAGTGTTGCTTGACCTATACCTGAAACCTCTTTTAATTGTTCTATAGAAATAAAAGGGCCAAATTTTTCTCGATATTCAATAATCTTTTGAGCCTTACTTATACCAATACCAGTTAAACCTTTAGTTAATTCTTCAGCTGTTGCATTGTTAATATTAACTTGAACAACTTGTTTTTGTACCTCTATGGTAGTGGTTTCTGATTTTGAATCCGCAAAACTAATAGTTGAAAAAAAGAGACTTGAGAATAAAAAACTCAATATTGTAAAAATTTTCATTTGATTAACTCCAAAATAATTATGCAACTTAATTTGCAAATTAACTATCTCACTTCGTTAATTAAATGAATTTTACTAATAATAAAAATGCGAAAAGCCACCTAAGTGGCTTTACTTTAATTACAGTTAATAGAAATTTACTGCGAGTTCAATCACATATTTGCATCAGGCATTATTTCAATTTTTGATTTAGAACGGATATCATCATGAAGATAATAATAAGTATCCGCAGCAAATAATGGTAATAATTCTGATGAAATATCTTTATATTCTGTTGGTGTATTTACTTTAGTCAACGCAACAATATAAGCGGTATTATTTTTTAAAAATTCTGCTCCATAAGTCACAGATTTAACACCTTTAATAGGCTGTTTTAAATTAAATACCATATCAACAACTTGCTTATCTAAATTAGTTGAGTCTCTGTGTAACTCATATCGTTGACTTAATCTAATTTTATCTGATTTGCCAGTAGTATTTAATTCAGTCAAAAGATTTTCAACATTAGATTTAAAACGATTATCAGATATATCTTTAGTTAACTGTTTTTTAATGGCATCTTTAACTTCATCAAATGGCGCAATTCCCTCAGGACGATTATCAGTAACTTGAATAACAAAATCATAACTACCTTGTCTTCTTTCAATTGGAATTAAATCAGATATTTTATGAGTTAACTGACCATCTACTATCATTTCTTCACTAAAAACTAAATCGCTTATTTCTGGATGGATCATGATTGAAAAAGGATCTTGATAAGTTGTCCAATCAGTGGTGTTCATAACAAGTCCAGTTTTTTCTGCTAATTCCTCAATAGATTTCGGCGATTCACTTAATGCGACTTTAATTTTATCTTCAATTGCATTGAATTCTTTTTGTATTTTTTGATTAGCTATGCTTGTTTCAATCTTAGCTCTAACTAAATCAAGATCCATACTTTTGGCTGGCCGTACACCATCTAACTTAATTATAGTAAATCCATCATCCGTCGGTATCGGTGTTGAAATTTGATTAACTTTTTTTAATTTTGCTTTTTTAAATAGTTCTGGTAAGGAATTATCATCAGCAAACCAACCTAATGAACCATTCTTACCATAAGGTGAAATATCATTATTTAAATTAACAGTTTGTGCAATTTGTTCAAAATTAGCGCCTGTAGCTAATTCTTTAGTGATTTTATAAGCTTGCGCTTTATCTGTTACATAAATTACACTAAAAGCTTTTTGCGCTGGGTAACTATATTCACGAATATTCTTATTATATTCTGCTTTAATTTCATCTTCATTGACTTTAATCGACTTAGCAATAAGATCTTTAGAGTTATAAATATATTTAATTTTTACACGTTCTTTTTTATGAAAACTATTTTGATGTTCATCATAATATTTCTGTTCATCAGCTTCAGAAATATTTATATCTTTATTGTCATCGATTGATGGATCAACTACCGTGACATAAACATTTCTTGTTTGATTTTTCAATAATCCAATTTCTGAATCAGACGGTAAAACAAAACTCGATTGAATAAGGGCATTCATAACTTGTTGTTGTTGCAATGAAGTTTTTAATATTTCGACATAGCTTTCAGGCGTATAACCATTTCTAGCGATCAAATTCAAATAGTTCTGATAATCAAATTTACCATCTATATAGAAAACTCTTTGTTGTCCAATATAATCTTTTATACGCTCGTTACTAATAGCCGTGTCAATTTTATCCGCAAACTTATAAGCCAAATAATTATCTATTTGCTGAGCTAAAATATTACGACGCAACATTTTAATAAGAGAAGCATCGCCGGAAGTTTTGGCCATCTCCTGTTTGACTTGCACTTCAAATCTTGCACGACTTATACCTTCACCATCAACTTTAGCGATGTATAATTGCTCATCGTTGGCACTATTACCACTACCACCAAAACCGAAAAATCCAACGCCGGTAAAAATAAAACATAAAATAATGATTGCAAAGATTATTTTAACAGCAACACTATTTGCTGCTGTTCTAATTGTTTCCATCATAACTGGCTATTCTCCATACACCTGAATTTTAATTTCGCAAGTATAGCATATTTGCTAAAATAGGCTATTACTCAATTAAAAGCCGATAAAAAAGCCAACATACGGTTGACTTTTTTGATTTATAAAACTCTAAAAAAATGGCTAATAAATTTATAGTTTTTTGTTATTTTTGCTAGCTTTTTCGCTAGTTTTTGTTTTTTTCGTTTTCGCTTCCATTGTTACAGGCTCAATACCAAATGGATTATTTTGTAAGGCAATAGTGAATACTTCATCAATCCATTTTACTGGTTTAATTTCAATTTCAGATTTCACATTATCAGGAATATCTTCAAGATCTTTAACATTATCAATTGGAATCAATGCAGTTTTAATACCACCTCTATGAGCGGCTAATAACTTTTCTTTTAATCCACCAATTGGTAATACTTCACCTCGTAAGGTTATTTCACCTGTCATCGCAACATCAGAGCGTACAGGATTACCGGTTAAAGTCGAAACCAACGAAGTACACATTGCAATACCTGCACTCGGGCCATCTTTTGGTGTTGCACCATCAGGAACATGCACATGTATATCGCGTTTTTCATAGAAATCGTTATTAATTCCTAATTTCTCTGCTCGCGAACGAACAACAGTAAGTGCAGTTTGGATCGATTCTTGCATTACATCACCAAGAGAGCCGGTATAAGTTAATTTTCCTTTACCAACAACACTTACCGATTCAATCGTCAATAAATCACCACCGACTTCCGTCCATGCTAAACCAGTAACTTGACCAATTCGATTTTCACTTTCTGATTTTCCATAATCAAAACGTTGTACCCCTAAAAAATCTTTTAGGTTGTCTTGGTTAATACTTACTTTATGTAATTTACTATTTAAAGCCAACTGTTTAACCACTTTACGGCAAATTTTAGCTATTTCTCTTTCTAAGCTTCGTACACCGGCTTCACGAGTATAATAACGAATGATTCCGATAATAGCGGAGTCATCAATATCAATTTCTTTAGCTTTCAAACCACTGTTAGCTATCTGCTTAGAGACTAAATGTTGTTTAGCTATATTTAATTTTTCATCTTCAGTATATCCAGATAGCCGAATGACTTCCATTCTATCAAGTAATGGGGCTGGGATATTCATTGAATTAGCCGTTGCCACAAACATTACGTCAGATAAATCGTAGTCTACTTCTAAATAATGATCATTAAATGCATTATTTTGTTCAGGATCTAGTACTTCAAGCAATGCGGAAGCAGGATCTCCTCGCATATCCGAAGCCATTTTGTCTATTTCATCTAACAAAAATAGGGGATTCTTAACTCCAACTTTAACCATACGTTGGATTAATTTACCTGGCATAGATCCGATATAAGTTCTTCTGTGGCCTCGAATTTCCGCCTCATCACGAACACCACCTAGTGCCATACGCACATATTGTCTACCAGTTGCTTTTGCAATAGATTGGCCTAAAGATGTTTTACCTACCCCAGGAGGCCCAACTAAGCATAAAATTGGACCTTTTACCTTATTAACTCGCCCTTGTACGGCTAAATATTCCAATATTCGGTCTTTAACTCGCTCAAGCCCGTAATGATCTTTATCTAAAACCTTTTGCGCAGCTTGAATATCTTTTTTTACTTTACTACGTTTATGCCAAGGTAACTGTAACATCCAATCGATATAACCTCGAACGACAGTTGCTTCAGCTGACATAGCTGGCATCATTTTAAGTTTATTCAGTTCGGATAGTGTTTTTTCCTTAGCCTCCTGAGGCATTTTTGCCTTAGAAATTTTTAAGTTTAACTCTTCATATTCATCAGGTTTATTATCTATATCACCGAGTTCTTTATGGATTGCTTTAATTTGCTCATTCAGATAATACTCTTTTTGAGCTTTTTCCATTTGTTGTTTAACCCGTTGACGAATATTTTTTTCCACTTGCAACAAATCGATTTCGGATTCCATTAATGAAATCAATAATTCAAAACGTTTTTCTAAATCAGCCGTAACCAAAATGTCTTGTTTTTGCTCAACTTTTATAAACAAGGTTGCGGCAATAGAATCAGCAAGTTGTGATGGTTCTTTGATAAGATGAATAGAATCAACAACCTCTTGTGTCACTTTTTTATTAAGTTTAGCATAATCATCAAAGTTCGACAGTAGTACTCTTGTCATTGCTTGATTGATTTTATCTGTTTTCTTCGATTCTTTTAACGGTTTGATGTTGGCTATTAAAAAATCATCTTCTTTTCGTTCAACTATATCAACAATTTTAGCTCGAGTTACCCCTTCAACCAATACTTTCACTGTACCATCAGGTAATTGCAGTAATTGTAAGACATTAGCAACGGTACCTACTTCATATAAATCTTCAACATTTGGTTCATCTTGAGAAGGATGCTTTTGTGTAACAAGGAAAACTTGCTTATCCATTTCCATTGCACTTTCTAAGCAACGAATTGATTTATTTCGACCAACAAAGAGAGGAATCACCATATGAGGAAATACAACAACATCACGTAATGGTAAAATAGGCATAATCATTTGTTTAGTTTGTTTTGTCTTCATTTTATTCTCTCGGTAGTACAAACTTATCTGTCTTATATTGGGGCCATTTTAAGATATTCAAGCTTATTATTTGATGTTTTAAATACGTAAGTGTATCAAGTCACCTACGTATTATAGGGTGCTGAACATTAACGATGACTTATCTGCTTAAAAAAGATTTATTAGTTTACCTCTTAAGCAGATAATTCTGCATTTTCACTATAAATTAATTTAGGCGGTTGCAACCGTTCAACAGTTTCTTCATCAACAAGTACTTTTTTTACATTATCTATTGATGGTAAATCATACATTGTATCTAACAATATATTTTCCACAATTGAGCGTAATCCTCTAGCACCTGTTTTACGTTTCATAGCTTTTATAGCAATTGCCTCTAAAGCTGCTTTCGAAAATTCTAGCTCTACACCGTCTAATTCCAATAATGCATTAAACTGTTTAGTTAAAGCATTTTTAGGTTCAGTTAATATATTGACTAAAGCATCTTTATCAAGTTCAGATAAAGTACCAATGACAGGCAATCTACCAATAAATTCTGGAATTAAACCAAATTTGACCAAATCTTCTGCTTCTATTTGAGCTAGTAATTCAGATTCAGTTGCTTTATTTTTGCTACTTTTTACATCTGCACCAAAACCAATACCGGTATTGGTAGAAACTCGATTTTCAATAACTTTATCCAAACCACTGAAAGCACCACCACAAATAAACAGAATCTTCGAGGTATCAACTTGTAAAAACTCTTGTTGCGGATGCTTACGCCCACCTTTTGGAGGAACTGATGCAACAGTACCTTCAATTATTTTTAACAATGCTTGTTGTACCCCTTCACCAGATACATCACGCGTGATGGATGGATTATCTGATTTTCTTGAGATTTTATCTATTTCATCAACATAGATAATTCCTCGTTGAGCTTTCTCTACGTCATAATCACAGCTTTGTAATAATTTTTGAATAATATTTTCAACATCTTCGCCAACATAACCGGCTTCAGTTAAAGTTGTTGCATCTGCCATGGCAAAAGGAACATCTAAAAAGCGCGCTAATGTTTCAGCTAATAATGTTTTACCGCTACCAGTGGGGCCTATTAATAAAATATTACTTTTACCTAACTCTACATCACTACGTATGGAATAACTACGTAAGCGTTTATAATGATTATAAACAGCTACAGATAAAACTTTCTTTGCTCGTTCTTGACCAATGACATATTCATCTAGATGATCACGTATTTCATGAGGAGTTGGCAATGGTTTACTTATAAACTCTTCATGAGAAAGAAAACTTTTGCTCTCTTCTTTTAAAATATCATTACACAAACCAATACATTCATTACAAATATAAATAGATGATGGCCCAGCAATTAGTTTACGGACTTCATGCTCACTTTTGCCACAAAAAGTACAATAGAGTAATTTTTCTGAGTTTTCTTTATCCACTTTTACCACCTATTTAGTATTTAAGATCGTTTATTGTATATGGCATCAACTAATCCATATTCAACAGCTCTTTCAGCTGACATGAAATTATCACGATCTGTATCTTTCTCAATTACACTTATATCCTGCCCTGTATGCATTGATAAGATATTATTTAATCGACTTTTAACTTGTAAAATTTCTTGGGCATGAATTTGAATATCGGATGCTTGACCTTGAAAACCACCCAAAGGTTGGTGAATCATAACACGCGCATTCGGTAGACAGTAACGTTTACCTTTAGTTCCCGCAGTCAAAAGCAATGATCCCATTGAGCATGCTTGTCCTAAACAGATAGTACTGACATCTGGTCTTATAAACTGCATTGTGTCATATATAGCCATACCAGCAGTGACCACACCACCAGGAGAGTTAATATATAAATAAATATCTTTTTCAGGATCTTCTGCTTCAAGAAAAAGCATTTGAGCTATTATTAGATTCGCCATATTATCTTCGACTTGTCCAGTCAAAAATATAATTCTTTCTTTTAATAGTCGTGAGTAAATGTCATAAGCTCTTTCGCCTCGAGAGCTTTGCTCAACAACCATTGGAATCACACTCATGCATGGTTCTAAAGGCATTTTTATCTCCTAATTAAACAAAATAGCCCAAACAATTAATCCTTATTTGGGCTTTATAATAATTTTTTTAATTAATTAAAATAACAAATTGCTTATGCAACTTGCTGATTCATTAATTCTGAAAACGAATAGGTTTTATCTGTTACTTTAGCACTAGCTAATAATAAATCAACTACTTGATCTTCTAGTGCAACAGAACGGATATTATCCATTGCTTTCTTATCTTTATGGTAATAATCTACTACTTCTTTTGGATCTTCATAAGCTGTTGCAATTTCATCAATCAACGATTGAACTTTAGTATCATCAGCTTGTAATTTATTGCTTTCAATAATTTCACTAAATAGTAATCCAACTAATACACGACGTTTAGCTTCTACTTCAAATAACTCTTTAGGAAGATCCATTGCTTGTTTAGCATTACCACCAAAACGAGTTACCGCTTGTTGACGTAACACATCAACTTCACGATCAACTAAAGCAGCAGGAACTTCTGTATCGTTATTTTTAACTAAACCATCAATAGCTTGTGATTTAATTTTATTTCGAATTGTAGCATTAAGTTCACGTAACATATTTTTGCGTACTTCTGCTCGTAAACTTTCAACAGTTCCATCAGCAATACCGAATCTTTTAACCACATCTTCAGTAAGCTCTGGAAGTTCAAGTTCTTCAACTTTCTTAAGTGTAGCAGCAAATACCGCAGGCTTACCCTTTAAGTTTTCAGCATGATAATCTTCTGGGAAAGTAACATTAATATCAAATTGATCACCGGCTTTGTGGCCAATAATTGCATCTTCAAACCCAGGAATCATACGACCTTGTCCTAAAACAAGAGCAAAATCATCAGCTTTACCACCTTCAAATTCATTCCCGTCAACTTTACCTAAAAAGTCAAGAGTAACACGGTTTTGTTCTTTAGCTTCTTGTTCAACAACTTTCCAAGAACCTTGTTGTTTACGTAAAGTTTCAATCATTGTGTCAACATCTGCATCAACAACTTCGGCAACTGGTTTTTCAACTTCGATTTTATCTAAATCTTTAATTTTGATTTCAGGATAAACTTCAAACTCAACAGTAAAAGTATAATCTTCACCATCTTTATATTCTTTTGGAGTATATACTGGTGCACCAGCTGGATTTAATTTTTCTTGAATGATAGCATCGATAAAATTACGTTGCATTAAATCGCTTAAAGCATCTTGTAAAATAGAAGCACCATAGCGTTGCTCAACAATTTTTAAAGGAACCTTTCCTTTACGAAAACCATCGATACGAACTTTTTTAGCAGTATTTAAAAGTTCTTTATTAACCGCTTTAGTGATATCTTCTGATTTAATGGTAATTGATAAACGACGACCTAAACCTTGTGTTGTTTCTACCGAAACTTGCATCTTTATACCTCGAAATTATTAAATATATTCGCTCATAATCATATTATAAACAATAATTGAGCTAATTAATTTTAAAAAATAGGAAAGCATTATACCGACCGTAGTCGACTACGTCGAGATATTTAACTGCTTCTTCTCAAGTGCTTTCAAACGCTTATTCATTTCATCAATATGTAATACTAATGAAGCTGTTTTACGCCATACTTTATTTTGTTGTAATGGGATTCCTGATGAATATACACCCGGTTCGGTAATTGGGCGCATTACCATTCCCATTCCCGTCACTGTAACTTGATCGCAAATTTCCATATGTCCGTTTATCACACTAGCACCGCCAATTAAACAATGGCGACCAATAGTTAAACTACCCGCCATGATTACACCACCAGCAATAGCTGTATGATCACCAATAATATCGTTATGAGCTATTTGACATTGATTATCAATAATAACACCATTGCCAATAACAGTATCATCTAGAGCACCACGGTCAATGGTTGTTGATGCACCAATTTCAACATTGTTACCTATTACAACTCGGCCTAATTGAGGGATTTTTATCCATTTGCCTTTATCATTAGCATAACCAAATCCATCTGCACCTATTACTGTTCCTGATTGGATTAAACAATTTTCACCAATAACACAGTTATGATAAACAGATATATTTGACCATAGTTTAGTGCCCGCTCCGATAATAGTATCCTTGCCAATAAAGCAACCGGCCCCAATAATACAATTATCACCAAGAACAACACCACTTTCAATTACAGCATTGGCTCCGATAGCAATATTGTTACCTAGTTGTGCTGTTGGATCAATAACTGCTGAATCAGCAATATCTTTAGCCGGTAAGGGAGTTGTATCCAAAATTTGGGCTAATTTTGCATAACATAGATAAGGATCTTTTACTATTAAAGCAGCCCCGTTCCAATATTTAAGACTATCTTCAGTCATGACAATCGCAGAGGCATCACATGTAGATAAATTATTTTGGAATTTTTTATCAGACAAAAAAGTTATTTGACCTTGCTTGGCACTTTTCATCGATGCGACACCAGTGATGATTAATGTACCATCACCGTATAAAGTAGCTCCCAACTGTTCAGCTAATTGCTCTAAACTAAAAGCAAACATTACTCTTTAACCTTTTCCAAAACTTTATTTGTAATATCGACAGCATCTGAAGCTGATAAAGTTGCTTCTGCTTTTAAAATCAAATCATATTTTTCATCTTCAACAATTTTTTTAACAACTTCTTGAATTTTACTTAACAATTTGGTTGCTTCCTCTGTTTCACGTTTACGATAATCATTAGAGAATGCTTTTGCTTTGTTCTCAAAATCAGAAATAATCTTATTCAATTTTGTTTTTTCAGAAGAAGATAAAGTTAAACCTTCTTTTTTTAAACGTGCTGCCGCATCGCTGGCTTTCTTTTCTTCTTGTTGCAATGCTTTCGCTCTGCTTTCAAATTCTTTATCTAACTCTTTTCCAACCGTTTCTCGTTGTGGCATTTGTTGTAATACTGACATAACATCAATAACTCCAATTTTAACTTCAGCATTTGCTGTGCCAGCAAAAAGTAATACAACACTAAGACCAAGAACAGATATAATTTTTTTCACTTTATTCACCTATGTATTTTAGTTATTCACAACTTGGTATTACCATGTTGAACCTATATTAAATTGAAATTGTTGCGCTGAATCACCATCATATTTCTTAAATGGTTGTGCATAAGAAAATACCAATGGACCTAATGGTGACATCCACTGCACTGCAAGACCTGCTGACATTCTAATATCTGATGGAGAACTATAGTCAGGAATGTTTTTTCCTTTTATATTCCATTCTGTATCCCAAACCGTACCAGCATCAAAAAATATTGATGTTCTAATACTATCGGCATATTTTTCACTGGCAAATGGAGTTGGAACAACCAATTCGGTGCTGGCAAATGCCAACGCATTCCCCCCGATGGCATCACTTGATTTTTCACACTCAGATGTATCATTTAATGTTCGACAACCATTCTTATTAAAATATACCGCTTTAGGACCAACAGTATTTGCTTTAAAGCCACGTAAAACGGTTGAACCACCAGCATAGAAATTTTCATAAAATGGCAATTCTTTACCACCAAATCCACCACCATAGCCTAATCGACCTCGTGCTAAAAATACCCAATTATGATCTGCATCAATTGGATGATAATAAGATGCATCAGTAACCATTTTATAGTATCGATTATCAAAGACTGGAGCCGTCGCTTTTATATTTGCCGTTACTTTTAAGCCATCAGTAGGAAAATATCCACGATCTAATGAATTATATGTCCAATAAGCACTCAACAATAAATCGTTGGTGTCATATGAAAAAGATTTATCTTTATTTTTCATATTTTCACCCATAGATTGAAAATAGCGCCACATATTATACTGTGCCTGCATATCTGTTAATTTATGGTTAGCATATTCTGCACCAAAACGAATAAAATTATTTTCACTTATTGGGAAACCTAAATTAGCAGTAGCACCCCAAGTTTTACTTGAATATTCTGACTCATCATCATCGCTGTCAGTTTTATACGTATTGTAATAAACACTACCACCTAAACTGACGCCATCTACCGTAAAATATGGGTCGACAATTGATATCGATGCTGTTTTATCATTACTAGTAGTATTAATATCAAATGAAACACTATTACCAGTACCTAGCCAGTTATCTTGTGAAATACCTGCATTAAAGCTGACACCACTATCAGAGCCAACACCAACACCAAATTTAATACTACCGGTATTTCGCTCGGAAACTTTATAAATGATATCAACTTGATCATCAACACCAGGAACTCGTTCAGTATTCGCTTCTACCGTATCAAAAAATCCGAGTCGATTTATTCGATCTTTACCAAGTTCAACCAAACCATTACTCAACCACGAACCTTCCATTTGACGAAGTTCACGACGTACGACGCTTTCACTAGTAACCGTATTTCCGACAATCTTAATATTACGAACATAAAAACGCTGACCAACATCAACGAAAACGATCAACTTGACGGTATGTGATACATCATCCATTTCTGGTTGAATAGATACTTGCGGGTAAGCATAACCAAAATTCGCTAATAAACGCTTTACATTATCCTCAATATCAGTAATTTTTTTACCGCTATAAAGTTCGCCAACAGTCAATTTTTCTTTGGCTATTTTTGCTATTGCTTCTTTATGACCAGCAAAATTACCTTTGAAGTCCAATTTGGATAATTTATATTGTTCACCTTCATGGATATTAATAGTTACATAAATACCTTTTTTATCTGGAGTTAAACTAACTTGCGTAGATTCAATGTTAAAACGTGCATAACCTCGATTTAGATAAAAGCTTTGCAATTCATCTAAGTCAGATGCTAATTTTTGTTTTTGGTATTTACGATCCCCGAGCATATTCCACCATGGAACCTCATCACGTAAAGTAAAACGAGAAATAAGTTCTTC
Source organism: Gilliamella sp. A7 (assembly GCF_002142015.1). NCBI lineage: Bacteria > Pseudomonadati > Pseudomonadota > Gammaproteobacteria > Orbales > Orbaceae > Gilliamella > Gilliamella sp. A7. The sequence goes on along the minus strand of NZ_NASN01000011.1, from coordinate 8,940 downwards.
CGACGAAAATGCTTTTGCACCAACAATATTGATTTGATCAATTAATGCCGATTTACCTTCAGCAATCACTAGTTTTAAATCAACACGATTACGAGATAGTGGCGTAACTACAGCTTTAATTTGAGCATTATATTTACCGACACTGTAATAAAAATCTTCTAGACCTTTTTCAATACCAGAAAGCATTGTCCGATCTAATGCATCACCTTCTCGAATACCAGTGCTATCTAAATTTTTCTTCAACATATCATCTTTAACAGATTTATTACCGGAGAAAGTAATACTGGCAATAGTAGGGCGTTCTTGTACATGTACAATTAATCTATCACCATCTCTTGATACGGTGATATCTTCGAAATTACCACTAGAGTAAAGAGATTTAATAATACGGCCTAAGTCAGCTTCATTTACATAATCACCAACTTGAACTGGCATTTCAAGCATGGCTGCACCAATAGTTACTCGTTGCAAGCCTTCAAACTTGATATCTTTAACAACAAAATCATCAACACAAAATGCATTGGAACTATATACTGCTGTAGTACTAAACAGCAAAGATGCTATAAGTAATTTATTTATTTTCATCGTATATATTTATAACCTCATCCCATTACAATCGTAAAATATCATTAAATAGTGCAATTCCCATTATTACCATTAATAAAACAGATCCGATACGAAAAAAACGTTCTTGTGCTTTATTTGATAAGGCATTTCCTTTTATTCTTTCAAATAACAAAAAAAGCAGCTGCCCACCATCTAACATTGGTAATGGAACAAGATTGATTACACCTAAGCTTATACTTATAAAGGCAAGGAAATATAAGTAGGAAGTAAAACCATAACTTGCTGTTTGCCCTGCGCTTTTTGCTATTGTTATTGGTCCTGATAAGTGTTTAAGGCCAATAACTCCTGTTACTAATTGATAAAGAGATCGAACTGTTAACTTGGTTGTTAATATAGTTTGTTCCATCGCCTTATCAAATCCATTTAAAAAACTATACTGCTTAATTACCGAATCAGATGTAGGATAAAATCCTGCAACACCTTCTCCATTTTTATTTATTTTAGGTGTTAAAGTTAGATTGATATCTTTACCATTACGATCCACTTTCAACGCAATGACTTCAGCTTTTTTTATTGTATTTGTAAAATCATTCCAATTTGTATATAAATGGTCATTATAACTAATTATTTTATCACCAACTTGCAAACCTGCTTGTTCAGCAGCCGAATTAGTCACAATTTTACTCACAATTGGATAAATTTCCAACTGTTTAGGTATAAAACCAAAAGTGGTTATAGCAGAATCCTTCTCTATATCGAAATACCAATGACTAATATTGACATTTTTAGTCACTTCTTTTGGATTTTTATCTCCCCTTGAACTATCTATATAGGTAACATTAATATTCTGATTACCTAAAGCAGTAACTAATGCAATATTTACATCATTCCAACTATCAATTTTTGTATTATCTATCATTTTTAACTCTGAATTAGCTGGAATGTTCAGGGTTGCAGCTGGAGTTAAAGGTATAACATTTTTTATTTTAACGGGATATTCAACGACTCCCATCAAAAAGATAAGCCAATAAATAAGTACTGCTAGAACAAAATTGGCAAATGGGCCGGCAAAAATAATTGCTGCTCTTTGCCATATTTTCTTTTTATCATAGGCAAATTTTTCAAAATTAGGTGCTAATTCACTAGCTCGACTATCAAGCATTCTAACATAGCCGCCCAATGGAATCATAGCGATAACTAACTCTGTTCCACTTGTAAACTTATGTGCCCATATTTTTTTACCAAAACCGATCGAAAAACATTCAACATGAACCTTACATAACCTAGCCACATAAAAATGTCCGAACTCATGTACAGTGACTAATATACTGATAGTAATAATAAATAACAACAGTGACCAGAGCAAAATCAATAACCTTTTAAAATATATGTAAAGATAGTGCTGTAAAAATTGGAACTGCCGCAGTTAAACTATCAATCCGATCTAAAATGCCACCATGTCCAGGGATAATATTACCGCTATCTTTAATGCCTGCTTCTCGTTTAAACATACTTTCTGTCAAATCACCCAATACTGAGACTAAAATAGCTAACAAAGAACTCAATATAAAATTCATGAAACTAATTTGGAAATAACCAGTTAAATAAACAAATACGCTAATTAAAATAGCTGAACCAACTCCCCCTAAAAAGCCTTCTATCGTTTTACCCGGTGATACTTTTGCTGCTAATTTTCGTTTACCTATCGCTCTTCCAACAAAATATGCACCCGTATCGGTCGCCCATACTAACACAAATACATATAGCAACCAAACAGCTCCAATATAAGGATTAAATGCATAATTAAGTGACCTTAGTTCAATCATACCGACAAAGAAAGGAAATAGTGTAAAAAAAGCAAACAATAACTTAATAGGTTGAGAATTAGCCCAGTATTTTGCTGAGTTTGGATAACCAATAACCAGTAATAACGCAACTAACCACCACATAATTGAAATACAAATTATATAATGGAATAATCTATATTTTATTAATTCCATATTTGGAATTAGATAAACTAAAACTAATAATATTACAACAGAAAATGTAAAAACAATTTTATGTAATGGTTTAGTGATAGCTAAAAAATTAGTCCATTCCCAAGCAGCGATTCCACAAACAGTGATAATTAGATAAGAAAATATTGATAATGGAGCAAAAAACAAAGCAATAATTACCAGTGGAATAAGTATTAGTGCAGTTAAAATACGGTGAATTAACATTAAAGTTCCTCATTTTGAACACCGCCGAAACGTCGTTCTCTAGCATTAAACACAGTTATCGCTTCATCGAAGGATATTGAATTAAAGTCAGGCCATAGCGTGTCGGTAAAATAGAGCTCAGCATAGGCACTTTGCCATAATAAAAAGTTACTCATTCGATACTCACCACCTGTACGAATAACTAATTCAACTTCAGGCAAATCACTCATACAAATACTTGAAGCAAAGCTATCTTCATTAATATCTTCAATTTTTATTTTTCCTTGTAGAACCTTAGTTACCATTTTTTGTGCGGATTGTACAATATCCCAACGACCACCATAATTAGCCGCAATATTGAGAACAAGGCCGGTATTATGTTGTGTTAAACATTGAGCATCAATAATCAGTTTTTGAAGATGTTCATTAAACTTTGAAATATCACCAATAATATTTAAACGAACGTTATGTTTATTTAAATTTTTGATTTCCCGATTTAAAGCATAAATAAAAAGTGATATTAAAGCTGAAACTTCATTGAATGGTCGCTTCCAATTTTCACTACTAAATGCATATAAAGTCAGTACTTTGATATTTAGTTTTGCTGCATGAGTGACAATTTTACGAACCGCTTTTAAACCAGCTCGATGACCAATTGCCCTTAATTGATTACGTTGTTGAGCCCAACGACCATTACCATCCATTATAATAGCAACATGGTTTGGGATGTATCTTGGTTGTGTCATTTAATATCTCGTAATATCTCAATCATTTTAATCATAATTTCGATAATCAACGGGTACCATAAACCACAATTGTTTTACCATGTGCTGAAATCAAATGTTGGTCTTCAAGCATTTTTAAAATCCTACCCACTGTTTCTCGTGAACAACCAACTATTTGACCGATTTCCTGACGGGTAATTTTAATTTGCATCCCATCTGGATGAGTCATTGCGTCAGGTTGTTTGGTTAAATTCAATAAGGTTTGTGCAATTCGACCAGCTACATCTAAAAAGGCTAAGTTGCTCACTTTTTCGGATGTCACTTGTAATCGACTTGCCATTTGACTAGCGAGTCGCATTAAAATATCGGGGTTAACTTGTACAAGCTGTTTAAATTTTTTATAAGAGATTTCAGCCACTTCACAACTTGTTTTCGCTTTAACCCAAGCACTACGTTCAGTTCCCTCTTCGAAAAGACCTAATTCACCTAAAAATTGATTTTGATTTAAATAAGACAAAATCATCTCATTACCTTCATCATCTTTAATTAATACAGCAACAGATCCTTTTAAAATGTAATAGAGAGTTTCGGCTTTTTCCCCCTGATGAATAAGGGTACTTTTAGCTGGATATTTGTGAATATGGCAATGAGATAAAAACCATTCTAATGTTGTATCTGATTGCTGTTTACCAATCATTATTCCGTCCTCTCCATTTAATTACTGCGATAACACTATAACAAAGTTACACAATAAATCATATACTCCTTAAAACGATTTTAATCATTATTTAATAATTTTGATATCAATTGATTCATGTAATTCAGACCAAAAAATTGCCGCAGTTCCATTAATTAAATAAAGTTTTACTTCACTAACTTTATCTGCAAGTGTTTTTTCTTGCAGACCATAATCAGTACCTTCTCGTAGGACATAAGATTCAATAAGATTATTTAATGTTTGAGGTTCTAGTTGTTGCCAAGGAATAATCATGGATGTAGTTATTAATTCGACTATATTATTTTATTGTATCAATTTAATACTAAAACGTGCACAATTAAATTTTATGCTAAGAAAAACTTTTTATCTATTACACTGTAAGTAAGTTTATTTTATGAAAAAACCACTCAATAGAGTGGTTTTAATCAATTTTACAACTAATGAAATGTTATTTTGCTGTAACTTGAAGTTTGAAGCCTTGAATACCAGCTTTAGTACCAGCGATACTATATACTGAGTTATGTTTTGCTCCAGTTAAGCTACCATCTTTGTTTACCGCACCTAAAGCAATTGAATCATTAGTATTATCACCAACTACAGTATACACACCTTGAGTAACCTCTGCTGTAGATGCTACACTACCAGTAGTGTCACTAGAAGGGCCTGAAAGATTCCATGTGAATTTATATGATGCAGTAGTTATTCTATCGTTAGTACCTGGTACAACCGTATCACTATTGTCGCCTTTCACTTTTTGCCAAACAACAGCACCTAAACGGTCACCATATTGTGGAGTTGATAGTTTCGCATAGTCAGCATCAGACATATTGGCTGGTTTAACTGGACTAGCTAAATTTACACTCATATCAAGTACACCAGCTGTATTGTATTTGAAAATACCAAGTTTTGTAGTTTCGGAAGATATAATTGGCCCTACTGGGTTATTAGGATCTGGATCACCAGAACCACCGCCAGTTGGTCCATTGTCATCAATAGTTGGATTATGGTCAGGATCTGCACTACTCCAAATATCAGCAATGCTTAACCATTCGTTTGTATTTGGGTTACCATATGTGGTTTTCTCTTGAAGTTGTAAACCAACAGTTACTGCACCTGCCATATCTTCAGTAATTTTAAAGTAGAGATGTCCTTGTTCATCACCAGTACTGACAAATTTAATCTCACTAGAAAGTTTCTCAGTCACATTAGACCATACAAGCTGATTTTTATCATCTAATGTTTTAATCCATACTTTTAAAGTGTCTTTTACTGCACCATCTAAATCTAAATCGCCATCTGCATCTCTTAATTCATAAAAGACGTGAATAAAATCACCAACTTGCGCTTTTCTATCATGACCACCAGCATTACTGCCTTGCTCATCGGTTGTAATACGAACAGTAACAGCACGTTCTTTATTTTTAGTAGAGTAAATAACCGGTGCATTACCTTGTATTTCATTACTTGTTGTTCTTGATAGATCTGCTGCATAAGCACTACTAGCTGCATAACCAGCTAAGAATAAGCCTAATGCGACTTTTTTGATTGTTAGATTTTTCATGTTTAACTTCCTATTTTCTTTAATAAATTAACATGTTGTATTTATATAAATACACCATTTTTTGGTGTTCCCTTTTAAATTATCAACGATAAATCGTGACAATTAAAAACTCTTTTAAGCTTAATAAACAGTAACTTGTAATAAAAAGCCTTGGTCACCAGCACATGCCGTTTTAGTAATAGATACTTGCTCCCACTTCACATACTCAGGCGCACCATCAACTTTTTCAATACTTTTACCTATAACCGCATAACTGTCTTCACCGCTGTTATTGCTACCGTTATCTTTCGATTTAATGCCTCGAATCTTATAATGGGCATTTTTACCCATACTTACGTTAAACCATGGCCCATTTCGATAATCAGGATTAGTAAAGCTATTTACTATATTAGTCGCATTATCCCCAGGACACGCGCTACTATTTGATCCAACAAGTGACCAAACAACAAATGGATCTTTTATTACTTCACCAGCCATATCATAAGCAACTACATAATAATCACCGTGAACTTTCCACTCTTTTGGACCATTCGGATTAAAGACTAGGTAAGGACTATTATCACTAGTTGCAACTAATACATTACCTTCGCTTCGATAAACTTCAAGCTTACCTGCCTGTCCACCATTAAAGTGAACTACAGCGTGGTTCAAGGATCGTCCATATTGGTTTAGTTTAGCTACAAAATCAACCGAACCAGTAATATTTGAAGCAACATCAATAGCATAAGTATCACCGAGTACCTCGGTATCCTTAGCTGTAGCCGCATTGCTTGATATTTTTTGTCCCATCTTAATTTTTTCAAATGATTTAACAATGACACAAGGATCTGTTGACGGACAATTTTTCACATCGCCTGAAGTTCCATCAATCAAATTAATTTGCTTACCATTACTTGTTGCTGTCCACAAGTTAGTAACCGAAGATTCAAAAGTATTAGCAATACTTTCCATTAAAACATCATCACTAAATCCATCATAATCAGTCAGACTTCGAGTTCCTACGCCATCTTTTGGCATAACCAACGTCGCCATAACCGTAACAGCATCTGTACCATTTGCTGGATTTTGAATTGGGTCAGCACTTGGTCTACCAAGTTTATCAATAGCCCAAACCCCAACTTTACGCAATTCAGTATTAGGCAAAACCTCAAATGAGACGGCATTAGATTTTGCAGATCTGCCTTTACCGTCAGTAACGGTTACCGATAAGGAATAAATACCATTAGTACTAACTGGTTGGCGTTGACCATCCTTATCAAGATACTTTGGAGCAACTATTTTCCAATCTTCAACAGTTGCTGGTGGATTAAGCCACGAAGACTCCGTACAGGTTCCTATTGCCGAACATAAGAAACCGCCACCATTATCGATCTCTAGCATATTACCAGACCATTCCAACTTAGATACGCCTTTAGCATTATGCAAAGCAATAATGATATTAGATGTTGAACCTTCAATTAATTGAACAGATTCTAATCCTAAATCGACAGTCATTTTTTTCTCTTTATATTCAAGGACAATATAGTTGTTACGATCAACTAAATCATATCGACTGCCTTTTAAAGATCGTGCTGATTGCACCATATCTGGATCTAATTGATCTTTTAATGGTGTACCAATTCGATAATTCAAGGTTAATTCTGCTGTGGTAGCTTTTTGGTTATCTTGTCCACGTTTATGTTGTGCTTTAATAGTGAATAGAGGAACAGGGGTATAATCTAACCCTACAGTTATCGCTCGAGGATCTTTTTGTAAGTTATCTTTACCAAATAACGCAACTTTATCACCAAAATATTGTTCATACATTAGTGATCCACCTAAATGTGGATATTGTGGCAAATAACCTTGGAAACGGATATCAAAACCTCTAGCCGCTCTCTCTAAATAATCATCAAAATCTTTAGAGTCCTTCCAGTCTGATAATGGATGATAATAGTTAGCCGCTAATTTCATGTAATCACTCCATGCTTCGGCTCCAATACCTAAACGGTTATGCGCACGTTGAAAGTCGTGATCCAAAAACACATTATAACCAAGTAACCATTTTTTATCGGCAACATCCCAACGTTGACCAATACCAATATTACCTATGCGACGATTATGCTCATATTCTTGAAATGAAATTTGGCTAAATAGCAACATATCCTCAGTGTCAATCCAAGGACTAAATAATTTTAAATTAACATTATTAAATTGGCCTTTATCACTTAAGTCAAACTGTAATTGAGCAGTACCAAAACGACCTAAGAAATCCTGAGCTGCATTACGAACTGGATCAACAACTTGCGTCTTAACGCCATTACGGACATAACTTTCAGCGTAATTTTTACCTTTGTCCTTCAAATGTCCAGAAATACCACCATTTTCAGATGACGTAATTTGCTTCCAGTCTTGAGTTGCAAGCATTTGCAATGTAGAAGCAACCTGACTTGCTAAAGCATCTTTATCTTGTTTTACATCATAATTAGCATCGGAACTTAATTTAGGTAAATTAGAATGTTTATCTTTTTTATCATTACTAACTTTTATAGTAGGTAGTAAAGGCGAGTTTTCAGGCAGGACTAAACGATCACCAACCTCAACGATATCTTTCTTGTCAAAACGACCTGCATTCATCGCTCTTAGTTCTGAAATTGAAATGCTACTCAACAATGCAATCTGATATAAACTGCGTTGTTGATTATTTATCATCTCTCGAGCTTTAGTTCCATTTTTTAATTCAATTATCTTATTACTATCAACTGCATTTGACGATGTTTCAGAGCCAGTAGCATAAACAGGCTGTATAGACAACGTTGCAACAACGAAAGCCGAGATAATTTTTAAATTAAGACTATTTCTCATCTTAATTATTCCTTATATTCCTCTGACAAGCTTACAATGTTTTATGATTTTTATCATTACTGCATTGTCATTAATAGTTGTGATTATTTATTGGTTTTAATTAAACTTATTTATATTTAAATCACTTTTTTACAAAATTAATATTTCTTTACAAAACAATTAAATTTACTAGAATTTTATTACAAAAAAGTCATTTATCAAAATATTTTATTATTTTTTTTAATTTTTTTTGTAAAGAAAAATAATTACCATTATTTTTCAAAAGGTTATTCTTTTGGGGGGGTAAAGATAAATTAGCTTTTTCACTACTTTGTTGAAAAATAT
>NZ_NASN01000109.1:0-1068 GCF_002142015.1 Gilliamella sp. A7 | reverse complement strand
GTTATTATGGTAATAATTGGGTGGAATATACCGTTATTCCCCATAATCAGAGTATCTGTTACTTAAGACCAAATGATATGGGTAATTATGGTGGCTATGACGGAAATGTATTTCATAACTTTTGGGGCTTTTCACGTTGGAGTGGCTTTCCGACCACTGGTTTTCAAAATGCGGCATTTACGGCAATTGGACCGGGAGCGAATCAACTTTATTACCGTTGTTATTCACATAATGGGGCCGGCAAAATATGGTTATCGACCATCAATGGTTATGGTGCAAACTGTACCGTTAATTATGCGGCAGAACAAAAATGGCAATTTATTGAAAATGGTACGCCGGTAATAACCATGGAGTACTTTAATGGTCGAGATTGGATTTGGATGGATAATTTTACAATACCGGTACCGAGTAAATGGCCATCAAAAATGGGCAATAAAAGTAATTTTACCAATCATCGGATGATTTACACTATAAAAGATCCTGGAGATCGAGATGTTTGGGATGGCGGTGCAGAACATGGACATTGGGTGCATGTTCCCAAAACAATTTATTATATATTGGATTATTGTAGTGGCAGAGATAGTAACAATGTAAAACGCCGAACCCAAACATCGGAAGCAATGAATGACAATTTTCGCAGGGGATTGCTATATACGCTTGTAGAGCTTAAAGGTAATAATAATACACGAGGTTTTGTTCGTGGTTTAGGTAATTTTATGGGCGAATGGGGGGCATTGAACAGTTATAATTCACTTTGGGGGAATAGTATGTGGACATCAGATAAAGATAGTAGTAACCGTCCTTTTTATATTAAAGTAGATGGATACGCTTTTACACCAAGTGCAGAACATAATCCTCACGGTGTATTGACAATTTCAGCCAATTCAATATGCCGAGGAGATTAATTCTATAAAGTTAACGATTGATAATCTGGCAAATATAACGCAACAAATTGTACCTATCAATAAACGTATAAATATAATAAGTTGCGTTTTGCCTTTAACAAATCAGACACCGAATGTAGAATTAACTGCATAGCATATCTATTTTTTTGAAGAGCGCACTTTT
>NZ_NASN01000108.1:0-1077 GCF_002142015.1 Gilliamella sp. A7 | reverse complement strand
TTACAGCGCTATAATAAATTTTACTTAATTTCTATATGTATATGAATATATACTGCCGAGTAGGTTTTTTAAGCTATTAATTTAAGATTTATATCTGAAATATAGAATAAAATGACTCATTTCTATGTTATTAACATAATAAGTCAGTTTGTTGGTTATGTTAGAATCAATTGACAGTTAGTTACATTTTAATCATTAAGTAATAAATATCAATTTCACTAGTTCTAAATTGCTTTTTAAATAATATTAAATTAATCTAAATCATTAAAAAACGCTATTATTAAATAATCTTCCAAAGGATGAACAAGGAAGTTTAATAATATTTTTAAGGATTAGAGGTGTTAAGCGTTATGAAATATTTGTTTAAAGATTCAGTATTGATCGGTATCTTTTTCATATTCTACTTTAGTATGGACATAAATTATTATGTTGTTTTAGAAAATCCTCGTTCGTTTATTAGCAAAACAGGTAAGCCAATTGTTGATATTTTATTTGCTATGGCGATTGTAGTTGAAATTATTTTCTTTCTTTCAATGTTGATAAAACTATTTGTTGTTAATAGTACACATTTGTTAACCTCTTATTTAGGATTAATTTTAGGGCTAGCATTTTCTTTTGTTTGGCTATTTATTTTATATGTTTATTTCGATCATGAAAATAACGGCTGGGGATGGGATGGTTTAGAGTTTCTTGTTTGGGCGTTTTTGCCTGCGATTGGCAGCTTTATAAGTTATGTTATTTTAATACTTATCAGAATGTTATATTCTTTATATTGTGTTTTATTTGTTGAAGGATCTAAATAATATTTTTTTGATTAACTGTCATTTTTAGATATTGCTTAAGAGAATTATTTAGCCATCTAAAGTAGAATGAATAACTGATTATTAAGCAGTTAAATATTAATTTTATCTAAGTGTAACCATATCTAATTGGATGGGATTTTTTAGGTTAGCAGTAAAGTTAACTTAAGTTTTTAAGGATTAATTATGCCAAAAATTATTAAATATTTATCCAAAGATAAATTATGGATCTGTCTTTTTGGGGTTGCTTATTTGACATTTATAGTTACTTTTAATA
>NZ_NASN01000107.1:0-1092 GCF_002142015.1 Gilliamella sp. A7 | reverse complement strand
TGTGGAATATCCAAGCTAACACTCCTTATGGTGCACCGAATAATCGTTATTATGGTAATAATTGGGTGGAATATACCGTTATTCCCCATAATCAGAGTATCTGTTACTTAAGACCAAATGATATGGGCGATTATGGTGGTTATGACGGAAATGTATTTCATAACTTTTGGGGCTTTTCACGTTGGAGTGGCTTTCCGACCACGGGTTTTCAAAATGCGGCATTTACGGCAATTGGACCGGGAGCGAATCAACTTTATTACCGTTGTTATTCACATAATGGAGCCGGCAAAATATGGTTATCGACCATCAATGGTTATGGTGCAAATTGCACGGTCAATTATGCCTCACAAGAAAAATGGCAATTTATTGAAAATGGTACGCCGGTAATCACCATGGAGTACTTTAACGGTCGAGATTGGATTTGGATGGATAATTTTACGATACCGGTACCAAGTAAATGGCCATCAAAAATGGGCAATGAGAGTAATTTTACCAATCATCATATTATTGACCGTATGGATTATCCAGGAGATCGAGATGTTTGGGATGGCGGTGCTGAACATGGACATTGGGTGCATGTTCCTAAAACAATTTATTACATATTGGATTATTGTAGTGGCAGAGATAGTAACAATGTAAAACGTCGAACCCAAACATCGGAAGCAATGAATGACAATTTTCGCAGGGGATTGCTATATACACTTGTAGAGCTTAAAGGTAATAATAATACACGAGGTTTTGTTCGTGGTTTAGGTAATTTTATGGGCGAATGGGGGGCATTGAACAGTTATAATTCATTTTGGGGGAATAGTATGTGGACATCAGATAAAGATAGTAGTAACCGTCCTTTTTATATTCAAGTAGATGGATTCGCTTTTGTACCAAGTGTAGGACATAATCCTCACGGTGGATTGACAGTTTCAGCCAATTCAATATGCCGTGGAGATTGATAATCTGGCAAATACAACGCAACAAATTGTACCTATCAATAAACGTATAAATATAATAAGTTGCGTTTTGCCTTTAACAAATCAGACACCGAATGTAGAATTAACTGCATAGCATATCTATTTTTTTGAAGAGCGCACTTTT
>NZ_NASN01000106.1:0-1221 GCF_002142015.1 Gilliamella sp. A7 | reverse complement strand
AGTCTTCCCTTGTTATTGTGTAGCCAGAATGCCGCAAAACTTCCATGCCTAAGCGAACTGTTGAGAGTACGTTTCGATTTCTGACTGTGTTAGCCTGGAAGTGCTTGTCCCAACCTTGTTTCTGAGCATGAACGCCCGCAAGCCAACATGTTAGTTGAAGCATCAGGGCGATTAGCAGCATGATATCAAAACGCTCTGAGCTGCTCGTTCGGCTATGGCGTAGGCCTAGTCCGTAGGCAGGACTTTTCAAGTCTCGGAAGGTTTCTTCAATCTGCATTCGCTTCGAATAGATATTAACAAGTTGTTTGGGTGTTCGAATTTCAACAGGTAAGTTAGTTGCTAGAATCCATGGCTCCTTTGCCGACGCTGAGTAGATTTTAGGTGACGGGTGGTGACAATGAGTCCGTGTCGAGCGCTGATTTTTTCGGCCTTTAGAGCGAGATTTATACAATAGAATTTGGCATGAGATTGGATTGCTTTTAGTCAGCCTCTTATAGCCTAAAGTCTTTGAGTGACTAGATGACATATCATGTAAGTTGCTGATAGGTTTCCAGTTTTCCGCTCCTAGGTCTGCATATTGTACTTTTCCTCTTACTCGACTTAACCAGTACCAACCCAGCTTCTCAACGGATTTATACCATGGCACTTTAAAGCCAGCATCACTGACAATGAGCGGTGTGGTGTTACTCGGTAGAATGCTCGCAAGGTCGGCTAGAAATTGGTCATGAGCTTTCTTTGAACATTGCTCTGAAAGCGGGAACGCTTTCTCATAAAGAGTAACAGAACGACCGTGTAGTGCGACTGAAGCTCGCAATACCATAAGTCGTTTTTGCTCACGAATATCAGACCAGTCAACAAGTACAATGGGCATCGTATTGCCCGAACAGATAAAGCTAGCATGCCAACGGTATACAGCGAGTCGCTCTTTGTGGAGGTGACGATTACCTAACAATCGGTCGATTCGTTTGATGTTATGTTTTGTTCTCGCTTTGGTTGGCAGGTTACGGCCAAGTTCGGTAAGAGTGAGAGTTTTACAGTCAAGTAAGGCGTGGCAAGCCAACGTTAAGCTGTTGAGTCGTTTTAAGTGTAATTCGGGGCAGAATTGGTAAAGAGAGTCGTGTAAAATATCGAGTTCGCACATTTTGTTGTCTGATTATTGATTTTTGGCGAAACCATTTGATCATATGACAAGATGTGTATCTACCTTAACTTAATGATTTT
>NZ_NASN01000105.1:0-1320 GCF_002142015.1 Gilliamella sp. A7 | reverse complement strand
TTCACTTCACCCAGTAAATTCGCCGGTGCATCTCGGTAGTTATAATCCTGTACTTTTACCGACGCTTCTACCATTTGACTGTGTAATGACATATCCCAGACACTTTCAACGCCGTTATCCAATGTGCCACTCGGTTGTTTGCAGACAATATCGGCCACCTGCTGATAACCTTGTTCATAATCACTGATAACCATCACATCACAATTGTGTTCACCATGCGCTTCAAAACGGAAATAGACCCCCACATCAGCAAGCAGTCTTTGAATAAACTCAAGGTCACTCTCCTGCCACTGGGTGATAAACTCACGCTCGGGGTATTGCTCTTTAAGCGCCAAACGATAATCAATCCCTGTATAACCATGACCACGTAATACCTCTTCAACCACACTAATAACGCTTTGATTTTGAAAAATGGCACAGTGATGACTTAATGACAATTTAGCCAATTGCGATGATAAAACAACCTGATAACGGGCTTCGTCGTTACTGACCGAAAGCTGACTAAACTGAGTAATTACACCATAAAGGGTGCGAGAGCCCCCCTGAGATAATAATGAGTTTAATAAATTGAGCGGGTTGAGCTGGGTTAAAGCGTTAAGTGAATCAAGTGGATTGGTTTGTTTAAATTTATCTAACTGCTTTAATGGCTCAGATGGTTTTAATGCATCTAAAGCATTAGCGGGGGTTAAGGAATTAAGTGCTTTAAGTCCTTTATTCGCAAAACCACTTAAATTATTAGGATTAGCCGAGTTAAAAATCAAATGGCCATTTTGATTAAGAAATGCCTCAACAGACAGATGTTTATCCGAACTCGTAAAGGTAATGGTGTAATGCCAGGGCTGGTTAAGCTGCTCATGACCCTCAACCTGTAAGACTGAAACCTCGGCCGATAAACCATCAATATTCAACGTATAACGATTGTGACTCGCTCTATTAACTAAACCTTGCTTTAAACCAGAACTTAAACCTGAAGTTAGACCTGAAGTTAAACCATTGTCTAATTGATTGACCAGATCGGTGAATCTTTTATCCATGTTACCCTCAATATATTTTATATATATAGCAAATACAACTGTGTTTTATTGAACTTTTTTATGGTTATTAATTATTATTTGACATCATTTTTACCTAACTAATTTGTGATTGGTATAAATGTTGCCGATAGGTAGTGGAATATAAAAATTATGCAGAACTAAAAATACGCTAAGTAGTATATAAAATACCGTGCTTAACGTATTTTGCAACCTTTTTTTAAAATTAGCTAAATTTAGATGAATTCTCTGACACACTGATATAATTAATTAACAAAAAATAATTAAA
>NZ_NASN01000104.1:0-1402 GCF_002142015.1 Gilliamella sp. A7 | reverse complement strand
ATATCGATTATGCCATTAAATTGATGATATTTTGACTATATAACCTAATAATCGATTAAAAAGCATTGACGGATCAAAATAGCTTTATATAATACTCTGCGTTATATCAATTCTGCTACTCCATGTCTCCTTAGCTCAGCTGGATAGAGCAACGGCCTTCTAAGCCGTAGGTCACAGGTTCGAATCCTGTAGGGGACGCCATAAAAATCAACAAGTTAAGCCTATTTTAAACATCTTTTAAAAAATTACAGCTTAAATCACAGCTTAAGTTAGCTTTTTGCTTAAAAAAGAATTGTAAATGTCTACCTCTTATTTTGATTCTAAAACTGCTTCTTTTTCGCATTAATATTTTATTGCTTTTCTCTCAAATCAAATAAATAGTCCCTCTGTTTTTCTGTATTTAGGTTTTAAGTATGCTACTTTCTCTATCAATCTCTAAACCGTTGTTTTATATCTTCCGACGATACCCCCAAACCTCATCTTAGCCTATATAATTCTTATTAATATTCATTCGAATTTTCTCTAAACTAAACTTTAACTATTTTTGTAACTGAATACTATTGTTACACTCATGATTAATTTTTTAACGTTTCTTTGAGTGCTTTTTTAATAACCTCTCTAAGCCGTTGCGCTTGAACTGAATGCCAATACTTTGCTTCAAATGAGGTAAAATACTCTCTGTCTTTATTAGCACAATCTATATATTTCTCATTATCGCCATAACTTTTAGCAAAATATTCTCCAAATGCATTTTAATGGCATCAAATTCATCAGATGTTATACTTATCCTCACAGCTTTACGTCTAGTGATATCTAATCTTACGTGTTAACTGGTTTAAACATTAATTAACCGTTCGCTGGTTCGAGTTTACAAACTATAATTTCTTCAGCTTCGGCTTTTGTGTAGAAATAAACCCGATGCAATGTAATTATCAAATTTGTAGATTACATTTTTATAAAAACAATAATGAGTAATTCATTTGTATTATTAGATGAGAATAATATTGGTGATTTTTCAGTTGTTACATCCGTTATGTAGTTATAATCTATATATATTTCTGTAGATAATTCGTGATGATCTGTTAACATTTTTTCACAAGCAAAATTGATGAATTCTTGATGATGTTCGATTGTTTCAATTGTCGTTAATTTACCTGTATGAAATTTTGTACAACTCATTTTATTTTTCAGATATTAAAAAGCCGCAATTGTGAAGTGACCCCATAAAGTTGGACACTTTTATTAAGCGGCTTGTAAGGCCTGATTTCGATATTTAACCGGAGTCAGGCCTTTTAATTTGGCTTTAATCCGTTTGGTGTTGTAGTATTCTATATATTCTTCTATTTTTTCAATCAATTCATCTGCATCTTCAAAGCATTGTCCATGATACATTTCTGATTTT
>NZ_NASN01000103.1:0-1413 GCF_002142015.1 Gilliamella sp. A7 | reverse complement strand
GAATAAACTTTATTTCCCACGAAAAACGACTCATTCTTAAGATTTCCTATAAAACTTAACTGTTGTAATTCTTTTTAATATATTTTAGTAATAAATATTGTGTGAAAAATTTTATTCCTTTAAAAATATTTCCTTTTTTTAAATAATTTTTAGCATATATACGATAATCATTAACTCTCATTTTAGATAAATAACTTTTCAAAGGCTTATCAGACCACGGAGTAAAATGTTTATAAAATAAATACAAGTTCTGCGCTAGCCCAACATGCTCCTTATACCAAGGTTTTCTAGCCCCTGTGAAATGTATAATGAATGGTAAAAACTCACTATCATAAAAAAAGTTTTGTTTTTCTGTCTCATTCATCCAAGTAAAAAGATAATTCCATTTATTATCAATATAGAGAACTTTATTATATAAAACCATGTTTAAAGCATCTTGATCAGGATAGATAAGTTGAGCATTATTTGATTTTAATAAAATCTGATTGACTTTATTTTCAATGTCATAATCGCACCAATTTTTAGTATTTATATACAGAAATCCTGAGTTAAAATAGTTTGTTGAATTTAACTTCAAACGATTAATGTTTTTTACCAAATTATTATTATTTAAAGAGTCAGAAACAACCGCACAAACAACAGACTCAATATTAATGTTATTGATCGACGAAATGTCTTGAAAACATAGTACATCAGCATCCAAATAAATAAATCTATCAACTTCATTTCTCAGCAAACGTGGTACTAGAAGTCGAATATACATAGATTGATTAATATGTTTTAATTTATGCTCAGTCTGATATTGCTCCAATTGATCTTTTTCAATAAAATAAGTTTTAATTGGAATATTTAATTTTTTAAATTTTTCTACATCATTAGCAGGAACATCATGTAAAAACACATAAAATTGAATATTATTACTCAAATTATTTAATTGGATTGACTTAATAGATATCGCTACATATTCAAGATAATTTTTATCTGTACAAAAGGCAATATTTATCGTGTTATCTTTCATTCTAAAAAATCCTTGCTACAACCTTTTACAATATTATTTTTAATCAATGGGTTGAATTTTATTATTTTCTGATATCACGCCTAACATATCGATAATATAAACTACCCCAAAGCCATACAATTAAATTATTTCTTTTTATGATATTGAATTTTTTTCTATCACTTTTATGTAAGAATTTATCACTAAGACTTATTAAATCATAATTAAGATCAAAGTCCTTATTTAAATAATCACGAATTTCTTTATATTTAAAATTTTTTAAGTATTCAATTAAAAGTCTTATCTTTAATTTAATTAATATGAAATAAACTAGTTCGATGATATCTTGTTTATCTTCTTTATCATAATTCTCTCTTAAATAAGATTGAATTCGCGACCATGTTTTAATATCACTC
>NZ_NASN01000102.1:0-1679 GCF_002142015.1 Gilliamella sp. A7 | reverse complement strand
CCTTTACTTTTTACTTTTGCTTGTTATTTCATTTGGTTGATAGTTCCAATGATTAACTTTTTCGATTTTGCCAACATTACTATACGTTATAGATATGATAATATTTTTGTTTATCATATAACATTGGGAAGTCTAACGTATTATTTGTTAGTTTATATGATTGCTTTGTATTTTTTTCAAAAATATCGTATATATGACTTGTCAAAAAATTTGGTAAGAATATGTTTGTTAATTACCGTTTATACCTTAATTAGATATGTTTTTTATATATTAGAACACTATATTTTAAGCAATATAATTTTTCGTTTTTTCGATCATGATTATATTCCCTTATGTCTTACATTTCTAGAATGGTTTGATATTATATCAATATTAATTATTTTAATTATATTATTTAAAATAATACCTTTTTATTCTTCAGTAATCGAGTTTAATTCTATAGTAATAAAAAGAATTCACATTCAAATATATAGCTTTTTCTTGTCTTATATTTCACTTAAAACTATTTTGCTAAATGCTTATGCAATCAACGAATTATTTGGTTCAAGTATTACCGTAATGCTACTATTTGTATTGTTAACCTTTTTAGTATGGGGAATTTTATATAAGCTTTTCAATATAATTCTTTTAAATTGTTTTGGAGAATTTGATTCACAAGTTAAATTTAAAAAATTAATATTAACTCTCCTTGGAACAATTTTTTTAAGTGCTTTGATAAGCACTATTATTGTTTTTATAATATTAATGCTTTATATGCCTGCACATCTGAATTTGAAAAATAAAATCCAATTTTATTCTTCTTACTTTTTGTACAGTTTTTCTGGGATAAATTTGTTGTTTTCTTTAATATTTAGTCGATATTTTATAAAGATTTTTTATTCAAAAAGGTAGTTGTTTTTTGCTTATTGGATAAAAGAGCAAAGAATTCAATTATTCTAAAAATGCATACCATTAATTAATTGAGATTTCTAGGTAAATTAATTTAATAAGGTATCTCATCATGAAGAAATGATTGACCATAGAGTAAATAATAAAGGTCGATTATAAAAAATTTGAGGAACGGGGTTTTTAAAGCCAAAAAATCCCGCCAATAACTTCTTCGAAATTGGTTTTAAAAGCATAATTAAAGTGTAATATTACATTAAACTTTACAAAAGTTAACAATTAAATAGTTAAAATAAGTTGCATGGTTTTTTTCAATCACTATACTTTTATAATATATTTATATGAATGGATTAATTTTGTGCCAACAGGCATAAAATTGTAAATAAATCATTAATTTAATTGACAAGGATGTCGGATATGTATTATAATTTACAACACCAAACACCAAACACCAAACATGCCCAACCTATAATTTAACGTCATTAAAGTTAAGCTCGCACGGTCTATTATCTCCCTACAATTTATTTTTCCAGCAAATTCGGCAAAATTTCTCAAAATTTATTGGTTTAGCCTTTTTATCCCGGCAGATGGTTTTCGTGTTAATCGTGGTTGTTTTACAGTCTATCTCTTTTTCTAATTATGCATTAACCACTAAAACGACCAATATTATTCAAGGTTCAGCGCCTTATTTAACCTTTGATGGTGTCAGCAAAATAACGAGTACAGAAGAGCTACTAGCGATTAAATTACCAAATGGTACTGTGATAACCCCACAAAATGATGTATCAAGTATA
>NZ_NASN01000101.1:0-1690 GCF_002142015.1 Gilliamella sp. A7 | reverse complement strand
TCCAATCAGAAATGTATCATGGACAATGCTTTGAAGATGCAGATAAATTGATTGAAAAAATAGAAGAATATATAGAATACTACAACACCAAACGGATTAAAGCCAAATTAAAAGGCCTGACTCCGGTTGAATATCGAAATCAGGCCTTACAAGCCGCTTAATCAAAGTGTCCAACTTTATGGGGTCACTTCAAAATAGGGCTTTTATTATTCGTCATTAAGCTAAGATACGTAGCATTCTTCGTAATGGTTCAGCAGCACCCCATAATAACTGATCGCCAACCGTAAAGGCTGATAGATACTCTTTACCCATATTCAATTTACGTAAACGTCCAACTGGTGTACTTAAGGTACCTGTAACCGCAGCGGGCGTCAGTTCTCGCATAGAAAGTTCACGATCATTTGGTACAACTTTAACCCAATCATTATGAGCAGCAAGTAATTTTTCAATCTCAGGAATACTGATATCTTTCTTCAATTTAATCGTGAATGATTGACTATGGCAACGCAATGCTCCAACTCGTACACAAAGTCCATCGACTGGAATAATCTGACTCGTTCCTAGAATTTTATTGGTTTCCGCTTGGCCTTTCCACTCTTCACGACTTTGACCGTTATCAAGAGCTTTATCAATCCACGGGATTAAGCTACCAGCTAAAGGCACACCAAAATTATCAGTTGGTAAACTACCATCACGCATTTTTTGCGTTACTTTGCGTTCAATATCTAAAATAGAAGAGTTAGGATCTTGTAGTTCTTTAGCAACTTCGGCGTTTAACATTCCCATTTGGGTAAGTAACTCACGCATATGACGTGCACCACCACCAGAAGCCGCTTGATAAGTTGAAACAGAAACCCAATCGATTAAGTTTTCTGCAAATAATCCACCAAGTGACATCAACATTAAACTTACTGTACAGTTACCACCAACAAAAGTTTTAATGCCTTTATCTAAAGCTGCTTGAATGTTAGCTTTATTCACTGGATCGAGAACAATAATTGCATCATCTTCCATTCGTAAAGTTGACGCAGCATCAATCCAATAGCCTTGCCAACCAGTTGCACGCAATTTTGCATAAATTTCAGAGGTATAATCACCACCTTGGCAGGTAACAATAATATCTAATGCTTTTAAAGCATCAATATCATCAGCGCTTTGTAATATTCCTGTTTTTCCGCCAAAAGAAGGAGCTGCTTGACCAGCTTGAGAAGTAGAAAAGAAAACAGGATTGATATAATCAAAATCATGTTCTTCAACCATACGTTGCATAAGAACAGAGCCCACCATTCCTCGCCAACCGACAAAACCAACATTTTTCATAGTTTATTTCCAAAAGTAGATGTTATATAAAGAAATATTCACTTACTATTAAAGCAAAAAATC
This sequence comes from Gilliamella sp. A7, assembly GCF_002142015.1. Lineage (NCBI taxonomy): Bacteria > Pseudomonadati > Pseudomonadota > Gammaproteobacteria > Orbales > Orbaceae > Gilliamella > Gilliamella sp. A7. The sequence continues at coordinate 307 of NZ_NASN01000101.1, read as the reverse complement.
ACCATAAAACAAGTCAGATAAGAATTATTTTTCTAGTCAAGCAGATAATAACGTGGTGTTATATATATTTTAAATACAAAACTAAGTTTTTATTAACAATTATTGATTTCGAATCATATAGCATTAATGGAAAGCATTATTACCTATTCATATTAGTTTTTTATTCACAGATATAAATAAATTATTATTGCAATTTAGATAATTGGTTTTTGATAAAACAAAGCCCGAATTATTGGCTTATTTTAGTTTATTGAGTTGTCAGTTTTAAGCACCAAATTTATTGTATAGATCACAGTTATTATTATTT
>NZ_NASN01000100.1:0-1699 GCF_002142015.1 Gilliamella sp. A7 | reverse complement strand
CTTCGTAAGGAGGTGATCCAACCGCAGGTTCCCCTACGGTTACCTTGTTACGACTTCACCCCAGTCATGGACCACACCGTGGTAAACGCCCCCCTTGCGGTTAAGCTATCTACTTCTGGTGCAACCCACTCCCATGGTGTGACGGGCGGTGTGTACAAGGCCCGGGAACGTATTCACCGTGACATTCTGATTCACGATTACTAGCGATTCCGACTTCATGGAGTCGAGTTGCAGACTCCAATCCGGACTTAGACGTACTTTATGAGGTCCGCTTGCTCTCGCGAGGTCGCCTCCCTTTGTATACGCCATTGTAGCACGTGTGTAGCCCTGGTCGTAAGGGCCATGATGACTTGACGTCGTCCCCACCTTCCTCCGCTTTATCAACGGCAGTCTCCTTTGAGTTCCCGACCGAATCGCTGGCAACAAAGGATAAGGGTTGCGCTCGTTGCGGGACTTAACCCAACATTTCACAACACGAGCTGACGACAGCCATGCAGCACCTGTCTCACAGTTCCCGAAGGCACTCTCGCATCTCTGCAAGATTCTGTGGATGTCAAGACCAGGTAAGGTTCTTCGCGTTGCATCGAATTAAACCACATGCTCCACCGCTTGTGCGGGCCCCCGTCAATTCATTTGAGTTTTAACCTTGCGGCCGTACTCCCCAGGCGGTCGATTTATCGCGTTAGCTTCGGAGCCCATCACTCTAGGCAACAAACTCCAAATCGACATCGTTTACAGCGTGGACTACCAGGGTATCTAATCCTGTTTGCTCCCCACGCTTTCGCATCTCAGCGTCAGTATCTGTCCAGAAGGCCGCCTTCGCCACCGGTATTCCTCCACATCTCTACGCATTTCACCGCTACACGTGGAATTCTACCTTCCTCTACAATACTCTAGTTAACCAGTTTTAAGTGCAATTCCTAGGTTGAGCCCAGGGCTTTCACACCTAACTTAATTATCCGCCTACATGCCCTTTACGCCCAGTCATTCCGATTAACGCTCGCACCCTCCGTATTACCGCGGCTGCTGGCACGGAGTTAGCCGGTGCTTCTTCTGTAATTAACGTCAATTGATGCACCTATTAGATACATCACCTTCCTCATTACCGAAAGTACTTTACAACCCGAAGGCCTTCTTCATACACGCGGCATGGCTGCATCAGGGTTCCCCCCATTGTGCAATATTCCCCACTGCTGCCTCCCGTAGGAGTCTGGACCGTGTCTCAGTTCCAGTGTGGCTGGTCATCCTCTCAGACCAGCTAGAGATCGTCGCCTTGGTAAGCCTTTACCCTACCAACTAGCTAATCCCATATGGGTTCATCAAATGGCGCATGGCCCGAAGGTCCCATGCTTTGGTCTCTCAACGTTATGCGGTATTAGCAGTCGTTTCCAACTGTTGTCCCCCTCCATTCGGCAGATCCCCATACTTTACTCACCCGTCCGCCACTCGTCATCAAGTGCAAGCACTCATGTTACCGTTCGACTTGCATGTGTTAAGCCTGCCGCCAGCGTTCAATCTGAGCCATGATCAAACTCTTCAATTTAAAGTTTGATGCTCAATAACTGTCTCTGACATAATTCAAATGAATCTTCAGTGTCACTTATCAAGACTTAATTTTTTGAGTCCGTAGACTTTTAATTTTTCGTCTCGTAAGTGCCCACACAGATTGTCTGTTTCTTCTTTTTAAAGAGCTGACAGC
>NZ_NASN01000010.1:0-67092 GCF_002142015.1 Gilliamella sp. A7 | reverse complement strand
TTGACGATGGCAGTGATTATGGTGATTATCGAGGGTATCCAAGTAAAGGTATTAAGGTATTGCGAGCAACCAATAGTGGTAATTATCAAGGTGAAACTTCAATAACTAAAAATAACTTTCCAACTACCGGGTCACATGGTTTGTATTTTTATTTACTATTAGGCGGTATAACACCTGAAGCGGTATTAGCTGCCAATGGTAGAACGATAAAATCTGTAGAAGGGGGAAATGTTAGTTTATCATTAAGTGTAAGTAAAACCACTGAATGGGAGCATGGTGGTCATGGACCGTATCCATATGGATTGGCTGAACCTGCTATAAAAATAACCTTAATCGGCCCACGTTTCAATTCTACGGATAAGAGTTTTAGACCCATGACATTTAGATTATATGCAGATAGTAATAAAAGTACGCTAATTTACGAATTTAAATTAATGCGTTGGTTTATTGCTAATCCTGAAATTATTTTTAATAATGAAAATGAAAATTCTCGCCCTATTAGTTCTAACGATGAGGCGTTAAATTATCAAGCTAAGGCAAGGGATTATTGTAAAAGTTTAGGTAGTGGTTATCGATTGCCAGATGTGAATGATTTTTCCAATACCAATCCTGACTATGGTTGGATTGGCGGTTATGTTAATAGTTATGGCTCTTATGCGCGTCGACAATTAAGTTATCAGAAGAATGGAAAATGGATTGGAGGAATTGCGAATGAATGGGGGTGTATGGCTGAAGATGATTTGTATGATCCAGGTCATAATATGCTTTGCCAAACTTATACAGGAACAGACTGGCAATCGTATCAGTATTGGACAAATAATGTAACTTCACAATCAGAGCAATTTAAAAATAACGGAAAACCATTTATATATGTAAATGGAGGATATATCGACACAATTGATATGATTCTCGGCGACGGTATTTTTGCTGCTTGTGTTACACCTTAAGTGTTAATTATGATTATAAATAAAAAGTAGGTTAATTTTGATTAACCTACCAAGGTTTAGTTTATTGAATTGCTTTAGCGACTATTTGCTGTGCTTCTTGTTGAAGAGTTAATAGATGCTCATTACCGATAAAACTTTCTGCATAAATCTTATAAGCATCTTCTGTACCAGAAGGACGAGCAGCAAACCAACCATTTTGTGTGATCACTTTTAAACCACCGATTGGCGCATTATTCGCTGGTGCAGTGGTTAAGCATTGAGTAATTTCCTCACCAGCTAGTTTATTTGTAGTTAATTGGCTGGCATCAAGTTTGGCTAATTTTTGTTTTTCAGTAAATGATGCAGGAGCTTGAATTCGACCATAATAAGAAACACCAAATTTTGCTTCAAGTTCTTGGTATTGCTCTTGTGGATTTTTGCCTGTTTTAGCCGTCATTTCCGCTGCTAATAAGCATAAAATGATGCCATCTTTATCCGTTGCCCAAACTTTGCCATTAGTTCTTAAGAATGACCCACCAGCGCTTTCTTCACCAGCAAAACCAAGTTTGCCATGATAAAGTCCATCAGCATACCATTTAAAGCCGACTGGATATTCAAGGTATTTTTTGTTTAAGCTATTAGCAACACGATCGATCATTGAGCTAGTGACCAGCGTTTTACCAATAGCGATATTTTGATGCCACTGTGGACGATTTTGAAATAAATAGTTTACGCAAGTTGAAAGGTAAGCATTCGGATTCATCAACCCTTTTGGTGTAACAATGCCGTGACGGTCAGCATCAGTATCGTTACCAAAAGCTAAATCAAATTTATCTTTGAGGTTTAATAAACCGGCCATTGCCCAGCGACTTGAACAATCCATACGGATCACTTCATCATGATCAAGGTGCATAAAGCTAAATGTTGGGTCAATTTTATTGTTGACGATTTCAAGGTTTATGCCGTATTTTTCAGCAATGCGGGGCCAATAAGTAATACATGCACCGCCAAGTGGATCAACACCAATTTTTAGCGATGATGCTTTAATTAATGACAGATCTAAAATATTTTCAAGATCGTTAACATAATCAGTTTCATATTCTTTAGTATGAACATAGTCTGATTTTATTGCTTTCTCTAAGCTAACACGTTTAACACCACTAAGGTTATTTTTTAATAATTCATTAGCACGATTTTCGATTTGTTTAGTTATATCAGTATCAGCTGGACCACCATTAGTCGGATTATATTTGATACCGCCATCTTCAGGTGGATTATGTGATGGAGTAATAACTATGCCATCAGCTAATTGAGATTGTTTATCCTGATTATAAGTCAATATTGCATGAGAGATCACTGGTGTGGGAGTATAGCCCCAATTTTGCGCTATAACTACAGTTTGTTCATTCGCCACAAAGACTTCAAGCACTGATTTTAAAGCAAGTTCAGATAAAGCATGGGTATCTTGACCAATAAAACATGGTCCAGTGATATTGTTTACTTTGCGATATTCGACTACTGCTTGGGCAATTGCTAATATGTGTGCTTCGTTGAAAGTTGCTTTATTTGAGCTACCGCGATGACCTGATGTACCAAAAATAACTAACTGGCTAGCATTATCAACATCAGGCTGAATTTGATAATAGTTATTTTGTAATGTTGGGATATTAATTAGATCAGATGGTTGAGCTAATAATCCCGCACGGCTTGATTTAGCCATTTTTTACTCCTCTTTCATAACTTTATATTAATATTCACTTTTATCATTATAATTTTTAGTGAATTACTATATAGTTTACGGTAAAAAGGCATGGATAACTTGATTAATCATGTTTTCAGATATACCCATGTCACTCATAATTGATTCGATAATATATAGTTTTCTAGCTGTATTTGTATTACTAATTACCCAATATGGGGTACCAATAATTTCTCTTGGTTTAGTATTTTTTCCCGATGTTTCTAACGAATGTTTGTCTTTAGCTAAGTATTGTCGTTTACTGCCATGTAGTGATGTTGCTGCAATTGAAAATAATGCTGGGTTGTAGTTATATAGCGCGCCAAGTAGTAATAAAAAACGGCTTATGATCGATTTTTCATTCGTGAAAGTGTCGCTAGTAAGGAGATCATTAAAAATTGGGTAATGATTTTCTTTGGCTAATATAGGATCAGCTTTAGTGATTACAGGTTGGTTAAAGTTCAATAAACGTCGCAAAATACTTGATGCATCTTCACCAATATGTTTAGTTTGACCTGCAATAAATTGATAAAGTTCTTCGTCGATTTCGATAGTTTTCATTCTGTTACTTTGCCTATTAAATTATTGTACTGGACAACCATCAACTGGAATGGCGTCAAATTTTAAACTTTTAGTCGGTCTGTCTTGTAAACAATCTGGTTTAGATTGATGCGTGACGGTTTCGTTTTTTATCGTCATTTGCTGATTTTCATCATGACAGGCTGTTATCATAACTGATAATACTAAAGGAAAAAATAACCGTTTCATGTACTTATTGTATGGTGGATTAACAATTGAGCTGAGTATAACTCAAGTTAGGCCAAAATTATATTATCAAATGATAAAATAATGAAAATGATATTGTTGTTTTTCCAAAAGAATATTATGCTAAACATGGTATAAAACATATACTCAAATTATATGAGGAATAAATTATGAAAAAAATCGTCACATTAACTATTCTAGCAGCAATTTTATCTGGATGTAGTAATAGTGATATCTACTCTGGCGATGTTTATACGGTTGATCAAGCTAAACAAGTTCAGCAAGTAAGTTATGGTACAGTTGTTTCGGTTAGAGCAGTTAAGATTCAAACAAATTCTGATGGTAAAAATAGTGGCAATTTAGCTGGTCCTGTAGGTGGTGCAGTCATTGGTGGTGTTTTAGGTAATACAATTGGTGATGGCACTGGTAGAATTTTAGCTACTGCAACTGGTGCTATTGGTGGTGCAATTTTAGGCGATGCAATTGAAAACAAATCTAGTCAAGCCGATGCGGTTGAATTAGAAATTAAACCAGAAAATGGTTCTAATTTTGTTATCGTACAAAAAGGCGATGCTAAACAGTTCTACGCTGGTCAAAATGTTAAACTAGTTACTAATGGTAAACGCATCAATGCAGCTCCAAGATATACAAGTAGATAATATTTGATCCATTTCATGTTTATTATTTAAATCTTGCTAGTTTGATATAAATTTGCTTCCACTTATAGCAATTATAAATGGAAGTAAATTTATAATAACTACCTTATTTGCTATCTAAAGAGCATCAACAAAGTTAATTAATCGGCTATTTTGTCGACATAAAAATTTGCCTGTCTAATAACAAATCGTTAAACTCAAACTAAATGTTTTAATAGTAATAAGGAACTATATAGCAATGCGTATATTACATACAATGATCCGTGTCGGAGATTTAAAACGCTCAATTGATTTTTATACTCGAGTTATGGGTATGACGCTACTTAGAACCAGTGAAAATCCGGAATATCAATATTCACTCGCTTTTGTCGGTTATGGTGATGAATCAACCAGTTCAGTAATTGAATTAACTTATAATTGGGGAACAGAAAAATATGATCATGGCACTGCTTTTGGTCATATTGCTATTGGTGTTGATGATGTTGCTAAAATGTGTGAGGATGTCCGTCAAGCTGGTGGTCGAGTTACTCGTGAAGCAGGTCCTGTAAAAGGTGGTAAAACGATTATTGCTTTTGTAGAAGATCCCGATGGTTATAAAATAGAGTTAATTCAAAATAGCCAAGCGACTAAAGCATTAGGCAATTAATTTAGCTATGCTCATTTTAACTATCGCCGAATTATCGGCGATATTGGTTTGTTAAATTTAGTTAATATTTTGCAGCTAATAGAGCGGCTAATAGCTGTTGATGTGCTATAGCTTGTTTGCTTTGTTCAAGACTAGCGCTAGTCATAATGGCATTTAATGACCTTAGTGATTCATCAAAATCATCATTGATAATCACATAATCATATTCATTGTAATGTGAAATTTCAGATTGAGCTTTGTGCATTCTTTTGCTGATCACCTGCGCATCGTCTTGACCTCGTTTGATGAGTCGATTTTCAAGTTCTTTAAGTGATGGTGGTAAGATAAAAATACTTTTTGATTCGGGCATTTGCTCTCTAACTTGTTTCGCCCCTTGCCAGTCGATATCTAAAAAAACATTAATACCTTGCATTAAAGATTGCTCAATTTCGACTTTAGATGTTCCATAATAGTGATCGAATACATGGGCATATTCTACGAAAGCATTCTGCTTAATTAATGATTCAAATTCTTGATTATCAACGAAATAGTAATGTTCACCTTGTTGTTCTCCAGGTCTTGGTTTTCTTGTCGTATGAGAAATTGAAACTTTTGCTGGATGGTGATTTTCTTGTGCTAAATAGGCACGAATAAGACTTGATTTACCAGCACCACTTGGTGCTGAGATAATGAATAAAGTACCCGTATACATAAATAATATTACCGTTTTTTAATAAGATAATGAGTGATTTTTATTGTCACAAAGAGTCGATAGACGCTATTATAGCAAAATTTGCTTACTGTATGTGGCTTATTGTTATATCTAGATTTTAATATAAAAAATCAACTATATAACGAATAATGTGGTATTGAAATTGAATCAACATTATTACAATTATTAAATATATTAGATAGCAGTTTATTTTATTAAGGAAAGGAAAATGTCATTAACATTTAAAGATGGTGTACAAGCGTGTATTCCAACTTTATTGGGTTATATTGGAATAGGTATTGCCGCTGGTGTTGTAGGTAAAGCGTCTAACTTATCGGTATTAGAAGTGACTCTCATGGCAATTATTATTTATGCGGGTGCATCACAATTTATTATTACTGGTTTAATGATGGTAGCAACACCAATAACAGCGATTATTTTTACGGTGTTTTTAGTTAATTCGCGGCATTTTCTGATGAGTATGGCTACCGCACCGGCATTTCGCCGTTTTTCATTATTGAATAATATTGGTATTGGCAGTCTATTAACTGATGAAAGTTTTGCAGTTGCCATGAATGCTATTGCTAATAAGCAATCCGTAAATCCAGCCTGGATGCATGGCCTAAATATAACTGCTTATGCTGCGTGGATATTATCATGCTTGGTTGGGGCATTGATTGGTGAGTGGTTACCCAATCCTGCACAATTTGGATTAGATTATGCATTAGTGGCGATGTTTATTGGTTTGCTCTATTTACAGCTAACAGGCGATAAATCTAAAGCACTTATAAATCGTGTTATTGCAATGTTAACAGTCAGTGTAATATTGATCTTTTTATTACGTTTTGTTCCATCAGAAATGGCGATATTATTTAGTACTTTTGCTGGTTGCTTTATGGGGATTATTGTGGAGCGTAAAGCATGAGTATTTATAGTATATTAATCATTTTGGGGAGCGGTTTGGTGACTTGGTTACCTCGGGTTATTCCTTTTTTATTAGTTAGAAAATTGCAATTGCCTGAAGTGGTAATCCGTTTTTTATCCTATGTGCCAATTTGTATCTTAACAGCGCTATTTGTCGAGAATCTTTTTATCATTAAACAAGGTGAATTTCCTAGTTTTAATTTTGAATATTGCTTAGCTGCGGTGCCAACTATTATTGTTGCTGTTTTGACTCGGAACTTAATGTGGGTAGTTATTGCTGGAATGAGTAGTATGGCATTAATTCGCTATTTTATTATCTAATTAAATTTTATCATCCAAACAAAAACAGGGCGATTGCCCTATTTTGCTGTTTAATAGTTTTAGGTTCTTTCTTTTTGTTCTAATTTTATAATGCTTTTAATCAATTTTTCTGCTTCGGCTGTTTGGCCTAATTGCTTTAAGTAGTTGGCCATTGCTTTTTGATTAGCAAGGTTATTAACGATAACTTTTGGTTGTTGTTTCCACCATTTAATTAAAGCAAGCGGATCACTATTGGTTGACAATTGTTTAATACGGCCAATGTACGCAGCTTGTCTAAACTGATCAAGTTGAGAATCTGGATAAGCTTTAGTTTTATACATGATTGGTAATAAATCAATAACTGATTGATAATCTTCAGTTTCATAATAGAGTTGATCGGCTAATCTCAATATCTCAACATGACGCGGTTTTTCGCTTAATAGTTTTTCAATTGTGATTTTAGCCTCATTATATTCATGATTTTTAAGCTGTAAGCGAGTTTGTACCAGTTGAAAAGCAAATAACTCTTTTGGTTGGCAAAATTTTGCTGCTTCTTCTAAGGATTGATTGGCGGCGATTAAATGATCTGCATCAATTTGTGCTTGAGCTGCAAGTAAATAAGATAAGGTGGAACTTTTTGCTCCTTTAGCACTTTTCATAAAGAGTTTTGCTGCTTGTTCATAATCACCTTGTAAAAGGTAAAATTGTGCTTGTTCAACACGTTTAATCGATTTTTTTGGTGATTTTAATCTTAACCATTCGCCTAGGAAAGTTTTGGAATTAAAGACTTTTTTACATATTTCATAAACTAAATATAGTAGAAGTAAACCTATTAATTGTAATATAACAAATGAGTTAAAAGACATACTAATTCTATATTTAGCTACCTCAAATACAGCTGATCCTTGATGACCTTCAAAAATAGGTCCAAGAAAAAATCCACCGACTAACACTAAGAAAATAATGAGTATTTTTAACATTATTATTCTCCTATTTGCCTAATGCTGATTTAACTCGGGTTTGCATTAATTTTTCAAGTTCAATAATGCTGTCGAGTTTATCGGGAATGTTTTGATTACTAATTGGTTGTTTCTGTAAACTGTTCAGATCATTTAAGAACAATTTTACTGCTGATGTATTACCATCAAAATAAGCATTAATCCAAGTTGAGGCATCATGTAAAGCACGTTGATATAGGCGTTCTTGATGTCTTGGTACTGCTTGTGCGGCAATTAATAATCGGAATCGAATATTTTCACGAAGATAAAGGGTCTGTTCCAAACTTAAAGGCGTTTTTAGTATTTGGCATCTGACAATTTGTTTTTCATCATTACCAGCCTTATCTAGGCAAGTGGCAAAATGGTTATCTTTTGCATCAAGTTTTTCAATTTTGATAAATTTATCCATAAATCTTTCAGCATTGGCGAGTAAATTGTCTGACCAATCATCAATTGATGAAGTAACTTGATTATTTTCAGTCAAGGTCGATGATGAATTATTATTTGTTGTTTCCTCATTTGAGGTTTTATTTTCATTTTGATTAACTGCTTGCCCATCTTCTTTATAATTACCAACTAAAGGTAAATCGGTTAATGATTCAGCTAAACCTAACAGTTTAATAATAATTCCATCTGCATCAATAAAACTGATTTGTGATAATGCATTAATATCTTTGTTAATAGCTTGTCTTGCTGTTAATAGGCTTGAATCATTGGTTTTAGCCAAACTTTCGTCAGCACTTTTTAATAGTAAACGAGCGCTAGTATAATCTTGGTCATTCCAAATTTTTCTGCCAGCAAGATGCACTAAATAGTTAGCCTGTGAGATCAGCCAAACATTATTATCAAGTGTGGATAGCGCGGATAGACGTTCATTAATAATATTTAAATTTTGCTCGTTTAACTTAGTTGTATCGTTAATTTGTATGGTGAGTTGTTGTTGAATCTTTTGGTTTTCATTTAATTGACGATCAACTCGTTGTGATAAAGATGTAAACTGTTGGTTTTGTTGATTGACGGCATCGTTAATATTACTTTGCAAGTCATTTATTACGCTAGCTTTAGTTGTTTGTTTTAAATTTGCAACTTCTGTCTGTAAAGTGGCAATCTTTCGCTTCTGATTTTCAATTTGTTTATATCCTTGGAAATAAACAAATCCACTTAAGCAAACGGTTAAAGCTATAGCTAGTACCGACAGTTTTGACACTGGTGCATGCGATTTACTGCTTTTAACCGGTAAATTGGTAGGTTGTTCGATTTTTGGACTAGAAGTTTTTTTAAGTGGTTCTTTTTTATCTACGTTCATCGTCTTTTTCGCTTCTTTGTTTGCATTAGGTATTGGCGGTTGACTAAATGAAGTGGTGCTAATGTTTGAAAGTGTTGCATTGGCACCATAACATTTTGCTGGCATAAATTAACCTCATTTAGATTTTTTAAATATTTTTGGCATTATGACATAGAGTTATCATTGTTTTAAATAAAAATTGATTATTTGCACTAACAATTTTTAAAACTTTTTGCCAATTTAGCTGTTTGGCTTTAGCAAATATTCTATCACTGGTTACGATTAGTTGTGCTTCTCGTTTATGTTTATTTTGGCAGTAAATATCCAGTTGTAATAAGTGATCAACACTTGTAATTAATATGATTTGTTGGGCAATATTTTCGGCTAATATGTTTGGTTTATAAGTAATAGTTTGACGAGTATAGCATGCAATTGTTTTCACATTAACAGTTTGCAATTTTAACTGTTGAGATAATTGTTGACCGCCATTATCTCCACAAAGAATTAATGCATTATGACCACTTATTGCTTGTTGATTTAATAATGATAATAATCCGGCACTATTTTCTTCGTTAGGGTAATCAACATGAATGCTATTTTGTTGACTAAATAATTCGGCAGATTTTTTGCCAATGGCAAAATAGCGAAGATGATTAGGTAACCTGAGATCAGGCAGATGTTTTTCAATCATATAAGTGACTTGTGGTGAAACAATAATAACGATATCACCTTGATTAAGGTTATCCAATTGTTGCTGTAAATGGCCCAGATCTTGACCTGCAAAAATATTAAAAAAAGGTAGATGTATTGCTGATATATTGGCTTGATTAAGTAATTGGGTTAAATTACATCCTTCGGGAGAAGGGCGAGTAATATAAATCATTAATTAATTATTTCCGCTAATATTTTATCAGCGCCTTTAGCTAATAATTTTGCTGCCAATTTTTCACCTAAGATCTCGGCTTCGGTTGCAGCACCTGTTATGCTAACTTTAATAATTGTTGAACCATCTAGACTGCCAACTAAACCATTTAAAGTTAATAAATTGTTAGTTAAAAAACTTTGACAGGCAATAGGCACTTGGCAACCACCTTGTAATGCCTGATTCATTGCTCTTTCGGCTTGAATACAAACTCGGCTATTTTTATTGTCAAGTGGCGCAAGTAATTGCAAAATTTTTTCATCATTTATTCTCGTTTCGATACCAATTGCTCCTTGGCCTACTGCAGGTAAAATTAAGTCAGTATCAATGTATTGTTTGATTCGTTCTTGTAATCCTAGTCGTTTTAAACCCACAGCAGCTAGAATGATGCCATCATATTCTTGGTTATCCAATTTGGCTAAACGTGTACCAACATTACCACGTAAATCTTTGATGATTAAATGTGGATATTTAGCTCGTAATTGACATTGACGCCTTAAACTTGAGGTACCAATGATAGCACCATCAGGTAAATCATCTAAACATTGATATTGATTTGATATGAAAGCATCGCGAACATCATCTCTTTGACAGATGACAGCAAGTGTTAATCCTGTAGGAAATTGAGCTGGAATGTCCTTAATAGAATGAACGGCAATATCAGCTTTATTATCTATTATGGCTTGTTCTAATTGTTTGACAAATAATCCTTTACCACCGATTTTCGATAGCGGACTATCCAATAGTAGATCACCTTTAGTAACCATTGGGATTAGTTCAACGGTTAAATCTTGGTGGATTGTCATTAATTGTTGTTTAACAAAGTTAGCTTGCCAAAGGGCTAAGGGACTTTTTCTTGTTGCGATGCGGATTTTCAATGATGCTCCCTATCTTGCGAACTTTAAATATTTTTGTTGTTGTATGTCATTCAACATAAATTGGTTAGCCTAAAATCCATTATATTTGAACTTTAGGCTGCAATATTCATTATGTCATTTATAGTTCATCAACAAAGTTAATAGCAAACCCAATGTAATTTGCTGGAGTTAACTGTTTTAAACGAGTTTTTTCATGTTCAGGCAACGCTAACGAATCGATAAATTGTTGCATTCCTTGTGCATCGACACGTTTACCGCGAGTTAATTCTTTTAATTTTTCGTATGGTTTTTCGATACCATAACGACGCATCACGGTTTGAATTGGTTCAGCTAATACTTCCCAATTTCGATTAAGTTCATCTAAAAGATATTCTTGATTTACTTCAAGTTTATTAAGACCTTTAAGTGTTGATTGATAAGCAATAACCGCATAACCAATACCTACACCGAGATTACGCAATACCGTTGAGTCGGTTAAATCTCTCTGCCAACGAGAAATAGGTAATTTACTACCAAGATGACTCATGATTGCATTAGCAAGCCCCAAATTGCCTTCTGAATTTTCGAAATCAATTGGGTTAACTTTATGTGGCATAGTTGAAGAACCAATTTCACCAGCAACGGTTTTCTGTTTAAAATGATTTAAAGCAATATATCCCCAAACATCACGATCAAAATCGATCATAATAGTATTAAAACGGGCAACACAATCAAAATATTCAGCAATATAATCATGTGGTTCAATCTGGGTAGTGTATGGGTTCCATTGTAATCCTAATGAGGTTACAAATTCCTCACTAAATTTATGCCAATTGATTTGTGGGTAAGCAACCATATGCGCATTATAATTACCTGTAGCGCCATTAATTTTGCCAAGGATTTCAATTGATGCTAATTGTTTGAGCTGTCTTTTTAATCGATAAGCAACATTAGCAAACTCTTTACCGATGGTGGAAGGAGTAGCTGGTTGTCCATGAGTTCTTGATAATAGAGGTAAGTCACGATAGGCTTTAGCTTGCGAAGTGATAGTATCTATTACTTTATTCCAGTAAGGGATAAGCACTGTGTCTCTGGCTGTTTTTAACATTAATGCATAAGAGAGATTGTTAATATCTTCTGATGTGCAGGCAAAGTGGATAAATTCATTAATAGCTTGCAGTTCTTCGTTAGTGTTAACTTTTTCTTTTAAAAAATACTCAACAGCTTTAACATCATGATTTGTTGTTTTTTCGATTGTTTTGATGCGTATTGCATCTTGTTCATTAAAGTTTTCAACAATTTCATTCAGGTGCTTAGTAGCTTGTTCACTTAGCGTTGGTACCTCAAGAATATCTGCTTGATTAGCGAGTTTTTGTAGCCATCGAACTTCAACTTGCACACGATATTTTAACAAACCATATTCACTAAAAATGGTGCGTAATTCTGTTGTTTTGTCACCATAACGACCATCAATTGGTGATAGGGCGGTAAGAGCAGATAATTCCATCGGTTTTACTCCGTTGCTATTTTTTAAATTTAATAACTTTGTTGATTAATATCTTTTAGTAATTCTTGTGCTGCATTACATATTCGTTTACGACTCAGCAAAATTTGCCAGCGACTACCACCAACTTGATACCATAAAATGGCAGAACGAACACAACCTAGTAGTGAAGCTCTAACTTTGGCTTGCACCAATGAATTTTGTAAATACTCAGCTTTACCTACTACTTTGATTTTGGTTGATAGAGGACTGATAATATCCGAATAGATTCCTGCTAATGAATAAGAGAGATCATCAACATGATTACCAATTGTCTCTTGATGCATATGTGAATAAAGTCCAGATATTCGTTGCAAACGTTGAGCTATTTTACCTAATGCTTCGTTATTTTTTAAGAGTTTGCTGGTGACACTTAATGCGCCAAACAAGTAACGAATGATCTCAACTTGTTGCTTTTGATTTGATGATAGTAGTGAGATAAGTGTTTCTAGGCCAGTTTTAATATTGACAATACCATCATAAACATCATCAGTGGTTTTTGGCGATGTATTAAATATACTTTGAATTGCTGTTTGATAAAGCGTATTGTTGCAAACCCCTGTATTAGCGAGTTGGGGAATAAGTGACGCACTTTGTGTTACGCCGGCAAGGGCTATTGCAATATGATGGTATTTACTATTCACTTTAATGCTCCTTACTGCTTACAATTCGTTCCTCTATAATACCGCCACCGAGGCAGACTTCATCTTGATAAAATACCGCTGATTGACCTGGTGTTACTGCTGCAACAGGTTGTTCAAACATTACTTGAATTTTATCTTGTTCTAATGGTGTGACATTACAAACAATATCTTGTTGCCGATAACGTGTTTTTACTGTGCATTGAAATGGTTCGTTCACAACTTTACGATCCACCCAATGTAGTTGTTGAGCAATTAATCCATTAGAAAATAAAGCCGGATGATCATGACCTTGGGCAACAATTAATTCATTATTTTTAATGTCTTTGTCAACTACATACCAAGGTGTATCATCAGCTTGTTTTAGACCACCTATACCAAGTCCTTTGCGTTGTCCTAAAGTATGATACATTAGACCTTGATGTTGGCCAATAACTTCTCCATCTACTGTACGAATCACACCTGATTGTGCGGGTAAGTAACGAGCTAAAAAGTCACTAAATTTTCGTTCACCAATAAAACAGATACCAGTTGAGTCTTTTTTGGTAGCTGTCACTAAGCCTAGCTTTTCGGCTATTTTTCGTACTTGTGGTTTTTCAAGTTCACCAACAGGAAATAAGCTTTGTCTAATTTGATCTTCACTCAGCGTATATAAAAAATAACTTTGGTCTTTGTTGTTGTCTATACCGCGCAGTAATTCGACTTTATTTCCGTTTTCTCGCTTGCGAACATAATGGCCGGTAGCGATATAATCAGCACCAAGATCTTCGGCGGCATATTCAAGAAAAGCTTTAAATTTAATTTCTTTATTGCATAAGATATCAGGATTAGGTGTTCTGCCTGCTTTATATTCGGATAAAAAATGTTCGAATACATTATCCCAATATTCGGCAGCAAAATTGATTGTGTGTAATTTGATGTTTAATTTGTCGCAAACAGCTTGGGCATCGGCTAAATCGATCGCCGCTGAACAATATTCTTCAGTATCATCTTCTTCCCAATTTTTCATGAATAAACCAACAACGTCGTAACCTTGTTGTTGTAATAAATAAGCTGAAACAGAAGAGTCTACGCCGCCAGACATGCCGACAACGACTTTTTTTCGAGTGTTTATATTTGGCATAATAACTAAATCAATGGGCAAAAATTTAATGATGATTTTAGCATAATAATGATGAAAAGTATAAGGCTATGCAAAAGAGGTGCGAGGATTAGGTTAATAAATTTTTATCAAAAATAATTTGCTTTATATCAATTCGCAGAAAAAAACTAATTTTGGTTCAAACCCCATTGATAATATCAATGGAGTCAAACATGGAAATAGCTTTATCATGACGATCTTAATTCAGATTTTTTAGTAAATAGACCACATGGCCAATTATTTTAAAATCGTATTGTTCTTTTTTGTCAATCACAATAGCTGGATATTTAGGATTATCAGAAATTAAAACTAATCTGGAGCCCTGATTTTGAATACGCTTGATGCTTATTTGATCATCATACTGTACCGCATAAAGAAAACCATCAATAGGTTTTGAATAAGCTTTATTAATAATAAGAATATCATGATTTGATATGGTAGGTTCCATGCTATCACCTTTGGCCCAAACAGCGACTAGATTATCAACGTCACAGCCATGATGTTTGATTAAGGTAATATCAAATGGGATTGTTTCTAAAAGTGAAAATGCATTATTTGTCTCATTGAGATGATGAAATGGAATATCAATAGAACTTTTACCTTGGCTTTCCGGAAGTAAACGACATTCCCCTTTTCCTGTCGCTAACCACTCGATTGGTACATCACATTTCTGCGCTATGGTTGCTAGTCTATTTAGCGATGGATAGGTTTTACCACATAAATAATCTCGTATCACTGCTTCTGACATTCCTACTTTTTTAGCAAAAGCATTTCCTGAAAGACCTTCTAAAACAATAGTTAATCGATTTTTAAAATTTATTACTCCAGTGTTGGTTAATGCTCGTGTTTTTTCTTGATCTAACTGTTTTTTTACTTTGTTTTCCATTGTTTCTTATTCCATTTCTAGATATTTTTTTGTTTTTATTGTTTTAATTCGTTTTTTTATATGTTATTCTTTGCTGGTAACTTGTTAGCTTATCGCTTTAGTCGTGTAATACCGATAATCTTTTCAATAGCAAAAACTTTAACCAATAGAGGATCTCATAATGAGAGAACAATATCAAGACTGGACACCATCAAGAGTAGTAGGTGAGATTAAAATTCGAGGCGGAAATTTAAGAGCTCTTTCACGTTCAACTGGTTTACAGGCTGATACTTTACGTAATGCATTATATCGACATTGTCCTAAATATGAACGTATTATCTCTGAATATTTACAAGTGCCTGTTGAGCAAATTTGGCCATCTAGATATGAAAAAAAAGTTAAAAAATAAGTTACGAATGTACTATTGAGTAGAGAAAGACGCCTAAAATAGGCGTCTTATTTTTTATTTCTTAGCTTGCTCTGCTGCTTTAACGATTGCTGCAAATGCATCAACTTTTAATGAAGCACCACCAACCAAAGCACCATCAATATCAGGTTGTGTAAATAACTCAGCTGCATTTTTATCATTAACTGAACCACCATATTGAATGATTACTTGTTCAGCTACAGTTGCATCTTGTTTTGCAATATGATCACGGATAAATTTGTGAACAGCTTGTGCTTGAGCAGGAGTTGCAGATTTACCTGTACCGATTGCCCAAACTGGTTCATAAGCAATTACCGCACCGTTAAATGCTTGTACACCTAATGCATTAATGACAGCATCGATTTGACGAGCACATACTGCTTGAGTTTGGCCTGCTTCGTTCTCAGCCTCAGTTTCACCAATACAAAGTACTGGTACTAAACCTGCTTCTTTTAATACACCAAATTTTTGCGCAATAAATTCATCAGATTCTTTGTGATAAGTACGACGTTCAGAATGTCCAATAATAACGTGAGTTACGCCGATTTCTTTTAACATCGTTGCTGATACTTCACCAGTATAAGCACCAGAAAGATGAATACCGACATCTTGAGCACCTAAAAGAATGTTTGAGCCACCTAATTGGTGTGCTACAAAATCTAAATAAACGCTAGGCGGTGCAATTGCAATGCCACAGTTTGCGTCTGTTGATAGCTCATTTCTTAATCCTGTGACTAAGTCTTTTGCCATACCAATACTACCATTGAGTTTCCAGTTACCCATAACGAGAGGTTTTCGCATAATTTTCTCCAACTTAAAATTTAAAAAGGTGTTGATTTCAGAATGAATTGGTTATAATACTACTAATTATACACCAAATAAATCGAGCTTGAGGAAAAATATGTCATTTGAAATATTGAATCAATTAGAAACTAGAATTCAACATACTGTTAACACCATTAATACGCTACAACAAGAGATCGCTAGATTAAAACAAGGCAATCATGAACTTGAGCAATTAATTAATGATAGTTCTGATGAAATGAAAGCATTACGTGACGAAAATGAAAAACTAAAACAAGATCAACAAATTTGGCAGCAACGGATTCAAACTCTTTTAACTAAAATTGGTGAAATTACCCAGTAAACGATTCAATCTATTTTAAACGCGACTTATGTCGCGTTTCTTTTATGATGAACCAACATGTGAAAATTAAATTAAAATGCGTGAACAGCTAAAATTTTTATGGCTTACTGAAACAATTCATTTAATTGAGTCACAATCTGGACGCTTTGCTGATCAAGATATTAATCGGCAAGTTAAAGCTATGCCAACTTCTTTGGTTAACCGAATTATTGTGCGAGCTACCTTATTATCTAAACAAAATGGTTTATATTTGGCACAAAAAGTAATGTTGCGCTCAATTAAGCTTTCACTTTTGTTATTGTTGCTTTTATCTCTTATTATCGGTAGCTCGCTAACATTTGGCGCATTAAGTCAAAATCCAATCAATTTATATTGGGCGTTATTCAGTTTATTGGGTGTGCATTTTGTTACGCTTATTATTTGGCTTTGTTCATTGTTATTTTTTTCTCGTTTTGGTGGTAGTTTATTAATTCACGGTTGGTTATGGATAGCTGAAAAACTTTACCAAAAAAAGACTGTGCAACAACTTGTGCCTGCTTTTGTCTCATTATTTGGTTATCGAATTCGTTGGTTATTAGGCTTTGTTCTTAATTTGTGTTGGACAGTTATTTTGACTAGCGCTTTAATCGTTTTGCTAGTGCTTTTTTCTACACAACATTATAGTTTTGAATGGAAAACAACTTTATTAAGTGCAGATTCAATTATCCAATTAACTCATTATTTAGGTTATTTACCTTCTTGGTTTGGATTTTCTATTCCAAAAGATGATGTGATTAAATTGAGTGAACACGCATTAAGTGCTGGTGATATTCGTTCTTCATGGGCAACGTGGTTACTCGGCGTTTTTATTTTTTATGGCTTAATTGTTCGTTTACTTCTAATGATTATTTGTGGTGTCACTTGGATGATAACCAGTCGAAAAATTAAATTAAATTTAGATGATCCTGATTATCAAATACTAGCGCAACGATTACAACCGTTAGTAACTAATGTAGAAGATGAAGATAAATTAGGTGAAAAGAGATGGCAATTACCTATTTCGCAAATTGAAGAAGGGCATGGTATCTATTTGGTGGCAGTAGATATCGTTGACAGTTGGAAACCGGCAACTACAGTTCCGTTCTATGGTTTTCTCAATACTCGTGAACAACGGGTTGCTATTTTAGACTATTTGCAATTAAAACCGGCTAAAAAATTATTAATCGCCATTGATACGGATCGAGCGCCTGATCGCGGATTATTAAACTTTATTCAACAGCTAATTAATAAATCACAACAGACTCGAATATGGTTCATTAATCAAGGTAAACAATTTCATAATTGGCAATCTTTATCTTTACCATTAGCCAATCCTAATTGGTTAGAGTTGGATAATTAATATGATAACTTCATTGAAATTAGCGATAGTTGGCCATGCAAATTTTGGCAAAACTTCGCTTTTACGAGCATTGTCTCACAACAGTCATTTTGGTGATGTTTCAGATAAACCGGGTACAACAAGATATGTTGAATCGATTGAATTACCTTTGGCTAATAATACCGACATTACTTTTTATGATACTCCTGGATTTGAAGATAGTTTGGCACTTTATGATTATATAACTCAACTTGTGCCAATAAATACTAAGCTTGATGGTATCGATAAATTAACAACTTTTCTACATAGTCCAGAGTCAGAAAACCTTTTTAATCAAGAAGCGAAAGTCATTAGACAAGTGTTAAATTGTGATGCTGCTATCTATGTCATTGATGTTCGTGAGCCTGTACTACCTAAATATCATGATGAATTAGCCATCTTAGCGAACAGTGATAAACCTATTCTTGCTGTCCTTAATTTTATTTCAACTAAAGAACAAAATGAAAAGGAATGGAAAAGATTACTTTCAAGAATGGGGATCCATGCTATTATAGGGTTCAACGCTGTTTTTCCACCTATAGATGGTGAGGAAAAATTATACAAAAGTTTAGCTTTATTAATTGAACCAGCTAAAAAAATATTGGATAATTGGCTAGAAAATATTACGAGGATTCGTGAATCACGTAATAATACAGCAAATAAGCTTATTGCCGAAGCACTGGTTGATGTGACTGCTTTTTATGAAATGGCAAAATCTGATGATAAGCAAGCTGTAGCTAATATGCAAAATAAAGTCAGGCAACGAGAACAAAAAGTAATAAATGATTTATTACAACTCTATCAATTCGATTTAACTCAAGAGAGTGAAGAAAATCTACCTTTAATTAAAGGTAGATATAATGCTGATTTATTTAACTTAGATGCGTTGAAATTGATGGGTATGCATTTGACAAAAGGATTTGTGTCTGGCGCCACTATTGGAGCAAGTATCGATTTAGCTACCGGTGGGTTGTCCTTTGGTTCAGCTGCGTTAATTGGTGCAGCTGTTGGTAGTTTGATGCAAACTGCAAAACATTATGGTTCTAGAATGCGATATCAGCTTTCTGGATATAGTAAATTAAGTGTTGATGATGTGATTATTTGTTTTCTTTCTTTACGGTTAGTTCAACTTAAAGAGAGTTTAAATTATCGCAGCCACGCGAACACCAACCCGATTAGATTATCTAAAATAGATAAAAACAAGTGGCAAAAAGGTGTGTTACCTAAAAGTCTAAAAATAGCAAGACGTTATTCGCAGTGGTCGACTTTAAATAAAGGATCAAAAAGAAATGATAAAAAGAGGCAATCGATTATTAACCAAGTTGCGCAACAATTGCAGTAGTGTTAAGAAACGATGTTTAGTAATTTCACTCATTTTTTTTCAGTTTGTACTGTTTGGTTGTAGTAGCAGTCAAGGTCGTGTCGTTGTAAATAAATCGGATTCAGTCATTTTGACAAAAATCGATCAACATTATAAAAAATGGCAAAAAACCCCATATCGTTATGGTGGCACTACTTTAGCTGGTAGTGATTGTTCTGCTTTAGTCATGAATTTCTATAAAAATAAAATGTCGAAAATGTTGCCGAGAAGTGCCGCTGAACAAGCTAAATTAGGTCATAAAGTTACCACCCCTAAAGCCGGTGATTTAGTATTCTTTAAAACTGGTGGCAGTCGTAGTGGTTTACATGTTGGTATTTATTATGCTGATGGTAAATTCCTACATGCTTCAACATCAAAAGGTGTTATTTTTTCTAATTTAAAACAAGATTATTGGAAAAAACGTTATTGGATGACTCGTCGTATCATTGATAATAAAGTTAATTAAATTTTTAGACTCACTGATGTGAAATATATCAGTGAGTCTTTAATTCCCTTTCCTTAACTATTTCAAGTTTAAATCAGTGATTTTTCCCTTAATCCGTATAACACATTGGCAACATACAACATTTCACCTGGTGTTCCTAATGATATTCGACACCAGTTGGTAGCAGGCTTAAAATTACGTCCTATTAATATAAAATTTTTTTTCATTAATTCACGATATTGTCCTAACTCAATAGGGCTCTTGTGAAACATAAAGTTTGTTTCTGATTTAAGATAGTGTAATCCTAATTCAGACAATATTTTCTCCATAATATTACGTGACACATCAGTTGCTTTCTTTGAGTAGGTTAAAAATTGATTATCATCAATTGATGCCAGTGCTGCACAAACTCCACAATAATTCAGTTTTTCACCTGCTACATATTGACCAATATTTTTGATATTGTCTGGCGAGCTGACAACATAGCCGACTCGCAAACCGGCCATAGCATGAATTTTTGAAAAAGTTTTCAGTAAAATAATATTGCTATAACCTTGTAAAATTAAACTATCGACAGAACGGAACGCTGGATCATTGACAAATTCAGCATAAGCTTCATCAATAATAAATAATGTATTTTTAGGTTTACTTGTTATCCATGATTCAACTTCTTTGTAACTAATTACTGTAGATGTAGGATTGTTCGGATTTACAAGATAAATAATCGAAAATCCTTGATGATTTTCAACCGCTTTGCGCAAACCGTTAATATCAATTTGCCAATCTTTTAATGAGGGAACTTTAGTTATTTTCACATTAAAAATTTTAGCGAAATGCTCTCCATCACCATAAGTCAATTCCGGAATAACCAGTTGAGTGTTAGGACTTATGTGAGCAGCTATGGCACTACGAATCCCTTCAGATGATCCTGCTGTTAATAAAATATGTTCTTCGCTGACGTTATGATATTGTGCCAGTCTTTTAGTCAATAGCGGTATTTCCGCTTTAGCATATCGATTCGCTTTAGGAACGGCATCTATGGCTGCTTGTTTGGCTGTTCCCGACATACCTATAGCATTTTCATTAAAGTTGAGTCTAACAGGATTATCTAGACTGGGTGTAACCGCTGTATCTATTACCGGCAGTGAGAATGAAATCGTTTTTTGTAACTCGCTAGCGTAAGCTTTAGATAACAATTGATTAACAGATAACCCAGCAAAAGCTGCGGTAGAGAAACCCAATAATGTTCTACGACTAATGTTTAAATTTGTTACCATAATTCACCCCACAATTCAGTCCGTTTTTATAAATATAAAATATTGCAAAATTCATACCAATTAAAAAAAACAGATAGAAATAGCTGATATCAAATTGATAGAATTAAAGATTGGTGAATTTATGGTGTTTGAATACTAATTAGCTAGATTGAAAAACGCACTAATTTAGTTCGGATTTGCACCGTATTATGTCAATGTTTAAGATCATTGCTAATATTAACGAATATACGAACAATGATCTTAATACCTCATAACTGATACTATTTTTGCCTGATAGTTACTTTGTTATTAACTATCTGCTGGTGTTTCAATATCAGAATAGGTTGCCAGCATTTGCAAGAATTTATATTTAGAATTTACCATTTTAGTTGATTGCTCATGTAAAGTATTGGCAATAACTGGTTCAAGTGTTTCTAAACGACGGAAACGTTGCTCTTTAAGTAAAATATCTGTTAATGATTGACTGTTTGGTGCTTTGGAGTCTAACACCAAACCAGGTTTTCCTTCTTGCATACGACGCGGATCATAACGATATAGCGGCCAGAAACCTGATTTAACTAAATCTTTCATCTGTTCATGAGATTTAGATAAATCGTAACCATGTTCTTCACAAGGGCTATAAGCAATAACCAGAGAAGGGCCATCATAAGCTTCTGCTTCTTGTAATGCTTTAAGCGTTTGGTTCAATTGCGATCCTAAAGCAACTTGCGCAACATAAACGTGGCCATACATCATTACACTGACCCCAAGATCTTTACGGGCTTTATGTTTACCTAAATCAGCAAATTTGGATACTGCACCCATTGGTGTTGCTTTCGATTGCTGTCCTCCAGTATTAGAATAGCATTGGGTATCAAGCACTAAGATGTTAACGTTTTCGGTTAAACTCATTACATGATCGAGTCCACCGAAGCCAATATCATAAGCCCAACCATCACCACCAATAGCCCATACAGATTTATCAATCAGATAATTAGCATTTTGCATTAACTCCTTAGCTTCAGCCGAAGTTAAATGCGCTAATTGTTGACGTAATAAATTAACTTGAGTTCGTTTTTCGTCAATGGATAAATCTGGTGATTGTAAATTGATAACAATCTCTGGTGAAACTTCACCGGCAACATGCTCAAGCAAACGTAATGCCCGTTTTTTATGTTGATTATAAGTAATGCGATAACCAAGTGCAAATTCGGCATTATCTTCAAATAGTGAATTTGCCCAAGCCGGACCTCGGCCATTGCGATCGGTTGTATATGGTGAAGATGGTAAATTACCACCATAAATTGACGAGCAACCCGTTGCATTAGCAATAGCGAGATGATCACCATATAATTGGGTTAGTAGTTTGATGTATGGTGTTTCACCACAACCGGCACAAGCACCAGAATATTCAAATAATGGTGTTAATAGTTGTGATGTACGTACATCAATTCGTTCTAGCGTTTTGATTTCCCGATCAGGAAGGTCGGTGAAATAATTATAATTAGCACGCTGAGTTTCTAAATTGTCAATTCGTGAACGCATGTTAATGGCTTTGATATCAAAGTTACTACGGTCACGTGAAGGACAAACTTCAACACATAAATTACATCCGGTACAATCTTCAGGCGCAACTTGTAAAACATAGCGTTGACCTTTCATATCTCGAGCTTTTACTTCAAGTGAGCTTAGTGATTCAGGTGCATTGATCATATCATCTGGTTCAACAACTTTTGCACGAATGGCTGCATGCGGACAAGCAACCGCACAGTGGTTACATTGAGTGCAAAGTTCAGGTTGCCAGATAGGTATTTCTTCAGCAATATTACGTTTTTCCCATTTAGTGGTGCCAACAGGCCATGTTCCATCGGGTGGAAAAGCTGAAACAGGTAAACTATCACCTAAGCCAGCTAACATAGTTGCAGTGACCATTTTAACAAAATCAGGGGCATTGCTTGGTACAACTGGCGGACGTGATGGACTACTTTCATCCACGCAACTTAATGGAATTTGCTCAAGAGATGCAATGGCTAAATCAAGTGCTTTCCAGTTATTTTCGACAATATCTTGTCCTTTACTGCTGTAACTTTTGGCAATAACTTCTTTTAGTTGTGAAATGCTAAAATCATTTTTAAATATTTCTGATAAATGGAAGAAAGCGGCCTGCATGACCGTATTAATTCTTGCACCTAAATTACATTCTCGAGCAATTTTAGCTGCATTAATAATATAAAAATGTGCTTTTTTCTTAATTAATTGAATTTGCACTTCTTTAGGTAATCTATGCCAAACTTCATCCTTACTATAAGGTGTATTTAGTAAGAAAATACCATCATCTTTTAATCTTTCAACTATTTGATATTTGTCGATAAACTGATCTTGATGACAACCGATAAAATGGGCACTGGTTATCAAATATGGTGAATCTATTGGTTCAAGGTTAACTCGAAGGTGAGAAGTAGTTAAACCACCTGCTTTTTTCGAATCGTAAACAAAATAACCTTGTACATAAAATGGTGAACTATCACCAATGATTTTGATATTATTTTTGGTCGCTGAAACCGTACCATCACTGCCTAAACCATAAAATAGTGCTTCAAGTGCTGATTTTTGTGGGATGGATTTTGCAGGCAATGGTAGTGACAAGCCGGTTATATCGTCATAAATACCAACAGTAAAGCGAGGTTTAGGTTTCTCTGTTGTTAGTTCATTAAAAATGGCTAATACACAGCGAGGATCGAACTCTTTTGATGATAAACCGTAACGACCACCAATAATTTTCGGTAAATGGCTTCGTTCGCCACGTGAAAAACTCTCAGCAAAGGCTGTCATTACGTCTAGATAAAGTGGTTCAGCTTGTGCACCTGGTTCTTTGGTACGATCTAGCACTGCGATTTTTTTCACAGTTTGCGGAATAACGTCAAGTAGATGAGTTGCTGAAAATGGTCGGAATAATCTTACGATAACGACACCAACTTTTTCATTATTTTTAATCAGATGATCGACAACTTCCTTCGTGGTACTGACACCGGAGCCCATAATAACAATGATACGCTCAGCATCTTTTGCGCCATAATATTCGAAAGGTTGATACTTTCTACCTGTCTCTTTTTCAAAGGCTTGCATAGCATCAGCAACATGATTGAAAGTATTCTCATAATATGGATTAACTGCTTCACGGCACTGGAAATAGGTATCAGGATTAGCTGATGTACCACGAATAACTGGATTATCAGGCGTTAAGGCGCGGTGGCGAAAAGCATCAATAGCTTGATGGGGAAGCAAATTACGAATCTGTTCATCACTGATTGGATAAATTTTATTTACCTCGTGTGAAGTTCTAAAACCATCAAAAAAATGAATAAATGGTACTCTACTATTGAGTGTTGCAATTTGTGAGATTAAGGCTAAATCTTGTGCTTCTTGTACCGAGCTAGAACACAACATGGCAAAACCAGTTTGCCTGACAGACATAACATCAGAATGATCACCAAAAATAGACAAGGCATGAGTTGCAACAGTACGGGCAGCAACATGTAATACAAATGGTGTTAATTCCCCAGCTATTTTATATAGCGAAGGGATCATTAATAACAGGCCTTGCGATGAAGTAAATGATGTTGCTAATGCCCCAGTCATTAATGCGCCATGTACGGTTGATATTGCTCCTGCTTCGGATTGCATTTCAACGACTTTCGGCGTATCACCAAAAACATTGGGTTTATTGAATTCCGCCCACGTGCTGGCTTGTTCAGCCATAGATGAACTTGGAGTTATTGGATAAATAGCAATGACTTCGTTTGCACGATATGCGACAGATGACACCGCACTATTAGCATCTGATATGATCATTAAAAAACCTTGTATCTTAGAGTATTATGACATTACTTAGTTATAATAATTTTGCTTATTGTAACAGAAACTAAGATAGCTTTTAGTTATTTTTAAGTTAAATTTTGGGCTAACTATACGTTTTTAGTAAAAATAAATAAGGAAGGGTATTGGTATAGAAAAACATAAGATGCAAATATTAGGTTGATATTGTAAGGAATTTTTTTGAAGATTTTTATATCGATAATTTTTGTCCAGTAATATTAGCTGATTAGTTACAATTACTAGACAAAAATTGATATTGTATATATTACTGAATAACAACTCGTTCAGTTGATGAAGAGTGTTTTATTTCGCCAAGTAACCAAGCTTTTTCACCATGCTGATTAAGTAAATTAATTGCTTGCTCGGCTAACTGTTTTGGTAAAGCGATGATTAAACCTACTCCACAATTGAAAGTACGGTACATTTCATGGCGACTTACATTACCAGTTTGTTGTAACCAATTAAAAATGGCTGGCCATTGCCAACTAGATTCATCAATAACAGCTTGAGTATTGTCAGGTAAAACTCGTGGAATGTTTTCCCAAAAACCACCGCCAGTAATGTGTGCAATAGCATGAACATCAATTTTCGAAATCAAATCAAGTACTGATTTTACATAAATCTTAGTTGGCGCAAGTAAGTGATCTGCTAATGGTTTTCCGTCTAATTGTTCTGTAGCTGGATTAACACCACTAACTTCGATGATTTTACGTACTAATGAATAACCATTTGAATGCGCACCACTCGATGCAAGGGCAATTAGTGCGTCGCCGTCTTGAACTTTACTACCATCAATCATTTCTGATTTTTCAACTACACCGACACAAAAGCCCGCTAAGTCATAATCATCGCCATGATACATACCTGGCATTTCTGCAGTTTCACCGCCAACCAATGCACACCCAGATTGTTTACAACCTTCCGCAATACCCGTAACGACTGTTGTGGCAACATCGACATTTAATTTACCTGTAGCATAATAGTCGAGGAAAAATAAAGGCTCAGCTCCTTGAACAATCAAATCATTAACGCACATAGCAACCAAATCAATACCAATTGATTCATGGCGATTTAAATCCATTGCAAGTCGTAATTTAGTGCCAACACCATCAGTACCAGAAACTAAAATAGGTTGTTTATATTTTTCCGGAATTGCACATAATGCACCAAAACCACCAAGTCCACCCATAACTTCAGGACGTTTGGTCTCTTTTACGACAGATTTAATACGATCAACCAATTCATTGCCAGCATCGATATCGACACCAGCATCTTTATAGCTAAGAGATTTATTATTTGACACGGGGAGCAGTCCTTTCAATAGAAAAAATTGCTTGTTATTTTAGCAAGGATGAAATTTATTGGCGACTAATTATTGTTAAAATAATTTCTTGATTATCAATATTTGCTGTTTTCGAACCAACTTTCTAAAATAATAATTGCTGAAGTCGCATCGACATGGCCTTTTTCAAGGGCTCGGTAGCCACGTGAAGCAAAAATATGTGATTTTGCTTCAACGGTTGATAATCGTTCATCTTGTAAATGAACTTGATAGCCAAACATACCATGCAGACGGTTAGCAAATTTGCGTGCTCTTACAGTTAGCGGTTGCTCTGTGCCATCCATATTTAGTGGTAATCCTACCACTAAATAATCAGGTTTCCATTCATTAAGTACTTTCTCAATTGACTGCCAATTAGGGATGCCATCTCGAGCTTTGAATGAACAAAGTGGATTTGCAGTCTTTGTTATATCTTGACCGATAGCTGCGCCGATGCTCGCTGTACCGAAATCAAATGCAATAATGGTAGCCATAATTTATGCGGTACCCATTTGAGGTGAAATCATTTTAATATTAATGCCCAATGATTCAGCTGCTTTCTGCCAACGATCTTCAATAGCTACCTCGAAGATAATTGCAGGATCAACATCGGTAACTAACCAATCATTTTTTGCTACTTCACTTTCAAGTTGTAATGATTGCCAACTTGAATAACCTAATGCTAAGAAAAGATCTTTTGGTTGTTCCGGTGAGCCAATAGACTTTAATGCATCAAGAGATGTGGTAATCATGATATCATCAGAAATTTTTATACTTGAAGCAAACCCTTGATGAGGAGTATGGAGAATAAATCCTTGCTCTTCAGCAAGAGGACCACCACAAAACACCGGGTGTTCAAGTTCAGCACAACTTTTTGATGCGGTAATTTCTAAACGGGATAATACTGTTTCTACGTTGAGATCAACAATGGGTTTATTAATAATAATCCCCATTGCACCATCACGATTATGTTCACAAATATATACTACTGAACGACTAAAAATTGAGTCATTAACAGTAGGCATGGCTATAATAAAATGATTTTTTAAATTCATATGCTCACATTGTCGTTAAATTTATAATGCACATTTACCTATTTTTACTTTATGTTCAACATTACAGCGCATTAATATTTCAGGATGATTGGTTTCTTCATTAATTGATTCACCAACGATTTCAAAATTTTGTGATAAATAAAAGTTAATTGCATCACTATTTTGTTTGTAAACATGTACCATTAATTCGTTATGACGTTGTTTGGCCTTTTCAACTAATGCTGACCCCGTACCTTGATGACGAGAATTTTTTTCAACATATAAACCTGAGATATAATTTTCAGTTAGGCCAATAAAACCAACCACAACGCCATTGATATCTTGAACATATATTGTTGACATTGGGATCAACATCTTCACTAATTCAAAGTTTTGTTTAAAAAACTCAGGATCGATAAAATTATGTGCTTGTTCATTACCTTGAAGCCAAATTGTCATTATGGCATCTAAATCTTTTGTTTGATATTCTCTAATCATTTTTAACTCTTTATATTTAATCTTGATTCAATCGCATCCATTAATAAACCTGTGATTGATAAATCTGGGTTAGCAGCTTCAATTTCTCGAACACAAGTCGGGCTAGTAACGTTAATTTCAGTTAGTTTGTCACCAATAATATCAAGTCCCACAAATAGTAGTCCTTTTTGTTTCAAAACAGGGCCGATACTGTTAGCGATTTGCCAATCACTATCACTTAATGGTCTGACTTCACCATGTCCACCGGCTGCTAAGTTCCCTCGTGTTTCCCCTTTTTGTGGGATTCTTGCTAAGCAGTAAGGTACAGGTACACCGTCGACAACTAAAACCCGTTTATCTCCATCTTTGATTGCTGGAATAAATGTTTGCGCCATGCAATAACGGGTATTATGTTCAGTAAGCGTTTCAATAATCACCGAAACATTAGGATCATCTTGTTTTACTCGAAAAATTGACGAACCCCCCATGCCATCTAGTGGTTTTAAAATGATGTCATGATATTGTTGATGAAATGCTTTAATTTGTGATGTCTGGCGAGTAACTAGGGTTTCAGGTGTAAAATCAGCAAACCAAGCCGTAAATAATTTTTCGTTACAATCACGCAGACTTTGGGGTTTGTTTACTACCAATACGCCTTTCTCTTCTGCACGCTCTAATATATAGGTTGCATAGATAAATTCAGTATCAAAAGGCGGATCTTTGCGCATTAATATTACATCAAGTTCACTTAATGCTATAGTCTGTTCGTCTCCAAAATCAAACCAATGCTCACTATTGTTATGAACTGTTACTGTACGTGTTGTTGCACTAGCTTCTCCATTGCGTAAAAACAGATCATTCATTTCCATATAATAAAGTTGATAGCCGCGTTTTTGTGCTTCAAGTAGCATAGCAAAACTGGTATCTTTTTTTAATTTGATATGGCTAATGGGGTCCATAACAATACCAAGTTTGATCATGGTAACTCCTTACTGATTATATTTGATTTTACTGAATTTGGTGTTGATGATTTGCATGCTGCTCTACCTATTTAATAATTTATAGAAAATCAAGGTAGAAAGAGGTATTAGCAATAATAATCAAGTTTTCAACTATCATACCCGTTACCGATTAATAAGCAAAGCAATCATTTGTTAACTTATTTATTTCCTGCGACTAGCCTAAATCACCAAAACGAACTTGAAGGGCTGTTATTGCAGTTAATGCCGCTGTTTCAGTACGTAATACTCTCGGCCCGAGCAAAAT
The DNA here is from genome assembly GCF_002142015.1 of Gilliamella sp. A7. Taxonomy (NCBI): domain Bacteria; kingdom Pseudomonadati; phylum Pseudomonadota; class Gammaproteobacteria; order Orbales; family Orbaceae; genus Gilliamella; species Gilliamella sp. A7. The sequence goes on along the minus strand of NZ_NASN01000010.1, from coordinate 38,189 downwards.
ATCAGTAAATTGATATTGATGAGTCATGCTAATTTCTTCATTAGATAGACCTCCTTCCGGTCCAATTAATAAACTAATATTTTTGTTATGATTCGGTAATTGATTAATTCCTTGTTCGGCTTTAGGATGTAAGTTAAGTTTTAAACTATCGGTTAAATTTGCACACCAAGTTTCTAATTTCATTACTGGATTGATGCTTGGGATGATATTTCGTCCGCATTGTTCACAAGCCGAAATAACAATTTTTTGCCATTGCTGAACTTTCTTTTCAAGTCTTTCTTGATCGAGTTTGACGCCACAACGTTCTGAAAGTAGGGGAGTAATGGTATTAACACCTAATTCTACCGATTTTTGAATAGTAAACTCCATTTTATCGCCACGAGAAATCACTTGTCCTAAATGAATGTTTAATGGTGATTCTCGATTATCTAACACACTGTTTGCTGTTTTTACAATAACGGTTTTTTTATTAACTTCATGTATTACAGCAGGCGTAATTTGGTTGGAACCATCAAAAAGCGTAATTGATTCCCCCGTTTTCATTCTTAATACTCGAATAAGGTGATTAAAAGCATTATCATCCAAAGTGATCAAACTATTTTGATTGATTGTGTAAGGTTGAAAAATTCGCGTCATATAAACTATTATTTACTATTATTTAAAATAAATTATAGCGTAATTTATTAAGATTCGGTAATCTCTATTTTAAACAATATCTATATTTGGAATAGAATATGACCTTAACAATTAATGATAGAGTATTCATTGAATCACTAACGGTTTATACCACAATTGGTGTTTATGATTGGGAAAAAACGATTAAACAAAAGTTAGTTCTTGATCTTGAAATGGCATGGGATAATCAACCTGCCGGACAAAGTGATGATGTGAAGTTTTGTTTAGACTATTTTGTTGTGTCGCAATCAATAACGTCATTTATTGAAAAAAATAAATTTGAGTTGATTGAAACTGTAGCTGAACGTGTCGCAATGTTAGTTATTGAACAATTCTCGGTACAATGGTTGAAAATAAAAGTGTCAAAACCTGATGCTATTGCTAATGCTGGTAACGTAGCGGTACTAATAGAACGCAGTGCTAAATAACTACAACTAGATATCCCTTAATGAGTAAAGAGAACAAAATAATATGTGATCAATCATATCATAAAAAGAAAAGTTTTGATAATACTGAACCTTTTTCAATTAAATTAACTGATGCTTTGCGTTGGCGACTGCAACGTAAAGTTTTACCGCCGAAAGGGGGATATCAAGCATTCATACAAAATTGGGTTAGCTCAATTGATATTAGCTTAAGCGGTGATAGAGTTTGGTGGATCGGACATTCTAGTACCTTGATAAAGCTTAATGAACAATGGATATTAACCGATCCAGTGTTTTCTAACCGGGTATCGCCGGTTCAATTTATTGGGCCGAAACGAAGAACAAAACCAGCAATTAGCATTGATAAATTACCTTCAATTAATATGGTGGTAATATCTCATAGTCATTATGATCATCTCGATTTTAATAGTATCCGCCAACTTATAATGCAGTTTCCACAACTTACTATTCTGGTGCCTTTGGGATTAAAAAGTAAATTATTAAAATGGGGAGCCAAGCAAGTTATTGAGTTAGATTGGTGGCAATCGACCAATGTAAATGGCATTACGTTTACTGCTACGCCAGCAAAACATTGGAGTAATCGAGGTGCATTTGATGTAAATAAAGCATTATGGTGTGGATGGGTTATGCAGACAGATGTTGATAAACCATTATCAACTAAAACGGTCTACTTTATGGGGGATACAGGTTATTGCGCAAGCTTAAAGAACATAGCTGATAAATTTAAGCAGATAGACCTTGCTTTGATACCAATTGGCGCTTATGCACCACGTTGGTTTATGCAATCGCAGCATATAGATCCTCAACAAGCTGTACAACTTTATGATGAATTAAATTGCCAGTCAGCTATTGCAATCCATTGGGGCGCCTTTGAATTGGCAGATGAACCATTAGATGAGCCTCCAATATTATTAAACTCATTAAAAGGAGATAGATCTTTTCATATATTAAAAATAGGTGATAGCTTAGCTATCAATCAGCTGAATAATGAATTAAAATAATTAACAATAATAATTTAAACAATATTTTGATATTTGCGAGAGGAACTATGATGAAATCAGTAATTATTGCATTAACTTGTCTAACGCTAAGTTTAGGTTTAACTGCTTGTGGCGGTAAAAATGATGAAGGTAAACAATATCATTGGTCTAAAGCACATGGCGTTCTTGAAGATTGCGGAGGTGTAATGAGTAAATCAACACAATGCCAAAGAAATTCTAATAATCAGCAGTATTTATTTCAAATTGATAGGTATTAGCTTATATGAGTGCTTGGCTTATTTATGCATTATTATCAGCGGTTACTGCTGCTTGTGTGGCAATTCTCGGTAAAATAGGTTTACAACATCTTGATGCCAATACTGCGACAGCAATTAGAGCTATAGTGATGGCTGTATTTTTAGTTGGTGTAGTTGTTGTACAAGGAAAACTGAATTTAATCAATACTTTTTTTAATGATAAAAAAGCATTACTCATTATTGCCTTGAGTGGCGTTGCGGGGGCGTTATCGTGGCTATTTTACTTTATGGCAATAAAAGAAGGTAAAGTATCACAAGTTGCCCCAATTGATAAACTTAGTGTCGTTTTTGCAGTTATTTTTGCTGTGGTTATATTTGGCGAAAAAATTTCTTTTCTTTCTGCCATAGGGGTTGCCATGATAGCAGCTGGGGCGATATTAGTTGCACTATTTTAATAATGTATTAAACAGCTCAACAGTTACCCATTCACCTTTAGTTACATTGCCTCTATCCTTTTCAAGTAAGATAAAGCAATTAGCGCGGTTAAACGATTGGGTGAGATGGGAGCCTTGTTGCCCAGTTGAAACAACCTCCAACTCGCCATTAGCTGAAATTTGCAATACGCCTCTTTGAAAATCCAATCTACCGATATTTTTTTTCAGTTTTGTTGCTGTTTTTACTTTAAATGATAATTCAACTTCTGCTAAATTTTGTCCAGTAAGAGCTAACATTAATGGTTGAACTAATTGATAAAAAGTGACAAGAGCAGAAACTGGATTACCCGGCAATCCGCAAAATAACGCATTACCTATGTTGCCAAAGGCAAACGGTTTTCCGGGTTTTATGGCAATTTTCCAGAAGTTAACTTTTCCCAGTTCTTCTAGTGCCATTTTAGTATAATCAGCATCCCCGACTGAAACTCCACCACTACTAATAACCAAATCAGCCTGTTTAGATGCGGATTCGAGTGTTTGCTTAATTTTGTTCGGCTCATCGACAATTATCCCTAAATCAATTATTTCACAGTTTAATTTGCTCAATAATAATTTGAGGGTAAATCGGTTACTATCATAAATAGTACTATTATTTGCTAATGGGCTACCAATGTCAGTTAATTCATTACCGGTGGAAAATATTGCAACTTTTAACTTTTGATAGACAGTTAACTCTGCAATCCCAAGTGTTGCTAAACTTGATAAGGTCGGAATAGTTAATCGAGTGCCTTTTTCGACAATAACCGCACCTTGTTTAGCATCTTCACCTATATAACGAATATTACTAGCTGGTTTTATTTCCTTTAAAAATTTAATTCCTGATTCAGTTTGTTCTGTCTCTTCTTGCATTACAACGGCACTAGCTTCGTTAGGAACAGGTGCACCAGTCATAATTCGTAAGCAACTACCTTTAGGCCAATTTAGTGATGAAATATCGTCACCAGCATAAATTATTCCAGCTAACGGTAATAACGTCGATTGATTGATATCAGATAATCTAACAGCATAACCATCCATTGCCGAATTATTAAAGCTAGGTACATTAATTGGCGAAATAACAGGTTCTGCAGTGATTCGATCTAAGGCATCAAATAATGCTACTTTTTCCATTGCTGGTTTATGATTATTTGTTGCTACTTCAAGTATATTTTTTTTTGCTTGTTCAAAGGTTAATAACATAAATGAAGCTCCTTATAATCGATTGTCCGTTATGTTAGGCAAGTAGTTAATTGAGTGCAGATAATCGCTATTCAGTTATATAGATATATGATAATGATGCCGCAATATACGGCATCAACAAAGATTAAACATTAAATAAGAAATTCATAATATCGCCGTCTTGCACGATATAATCTTTCCCTTCAGAACGCATTTTTCCTGCTTCTTTAGCACCTTGTTCGCCACCATATTTAATAAAGTCATCAAAAGCGATCGTTTGTGCTCGGATAAAGCCTTTTTCAAAATCGGTATGAATTTTACCAGCGGCTTGTGGCGCAGTATCTCCAACAGAAATTGTCCATGCACGAACTTCTTTAACACCAGCAGTAAAATAAGTTTGCAGATTAAGTAAACTATAACCAGCACGAATTACTCTATTTAGGCCTGGTTCAGTTAAACCAAGGTCTTGCATAAATTCATCACGATCAGCGTCATCAAGTTCAGCAAGTTCTGCTTCAATTGCGGCACACACAGGTACAACGACGGCTTTTTCTTGCTCAGCAATAGCTTTTACTTTTTCTAAATATGGATTATTTTCAAAACCATCCTCATTAACATTAGCAATATACATAGTTGGTTTTAAGGTTAAAAAGCTTAGATATTTAATCGCATCTAATTCTTCTTTACTAAAATCGAGTAGTAATAATTTTTTACCTTGTTCAAGATGAGGTAAACATTTATCTAAAATTTCTAGTTCGTATTTGGCATCTTTATCGCCACCTTTAGCTCGTTTTTGTAAACGAGTAATAGCTCTTTCGCAAGCTTCAAGATCAGCTAATGCAAGTTCAGTATTAATGATTTCAATATCTTCAGCTGGATCGATTTTACCTGCAACGTGAACAATATTATCATTTTCGAAACAACGTACAACGTGACCAATCGCTTCAGTTTCACGAATATTAGCTAAAAATTGATTACCAAGACCTTCACCTTTAGAAGCCCCTTTAACTAGCCCAGCAATATCAACAAATTCCATTGTGGTTGGTAAGGTTCGTTGTGGTTTAACGATTTCCGCAAGTTGATCTAAACGCGGATCTGGCATTGGCACTACACCCGTGTTTGGTTCAATCGTACAAAACGGAAAGTTAGCAGCTTCTATTCCGGCTTTAGTTAGTGCATTAAAAAGCGTTGATTTGCCTACATTTGGTAGTCCGACAATTCCACATTTAAATCCCATACTGTTTATTACCTTGTGTTATAAAAATCTTAAAAATAGGCGCCAATTATATACTAAGTTAGGCTAATTATGCTAATGTTGATACTGGTATAAAATATTTAGCAAAACTAGCATGTTAAGTTTTGGAACTTAAATTTTGTTGTTTCTCGCTTAATAATAAAATTATTAAATGCTTTTTGACTAATTTTCCAATGATAAGCCGATTTGATATAATTGATTTTTCTTTAGTCCATACATCTCGGCTGTAATTGCTGCAGCTTTTTTTAATGGTAATTCTTTAATCAATAATTTTAAGGTATTAATCACTTTAGCATCAATAGCATTATCAGTTTTGCTATGTCCTTCAACGATTAGAACAAATTCACCTTTTTGACGATTACTATCTTCTTGTAACCAGTGAATTAACTCATTTACTGGGTAGCTAACAATAGTTTCCCATGTTTTAGTGAGTTCTTTTGCTAAAACAATATGTTTATCGTTCCCCCAAATTGTTTGCATATCATTTAAGGTATCTAACAGTCGATGGGTTGATTCATAGAAAATCATTGTTCGACTCTCTTGGCATAGATTTGTTAGATAATCTTGACGTGCTTTGGTTTTTGCCGGTAAAAAGCCTTCATAACTGAACTTGTCAGAAGGTAATCCGGCTACCGATAATGCGGCAATAGCGGCACAAGCGCCCGGAATAGGTACCACATTAATATTATTTTCTCGACAAGCTTTCACTAGGTGATAACCGGGATCATTAATAAGTGGTGTGCCTGCATCTGAAATTAATGCAATTGATAAACCTGATTTTAGTTTTTCGATCAAAACTTGTGCTTTTTCTTGTTCATTATGATCGTGTAAAGCAAAAAGTTTGGCTTTAATGCCTAGATGTTGCAATAGTAGTCCACTATGCCTAGTATCTTCAGCCGCAATAATATCAACACTTTTAAGTGTATTAATGGCTCTTAGTGTAATATCATCTAAATTGCCAATGGGAGTTGCAACAATATATAAAGTCATTCTATTTTGATCACTGTAAATTTTATGGTAAGGCATTAAATATACTATACCAAACCGTATTTTATTGTATATACTCATTACCGTGAAATTAGTTTAATCATTATTGGCTGAAAATATGGCTAAGATTGTATCATTGTGTTAATTATACTTATTTGTACATATAACAAGTTATTTTTAATAAGAGAGTTATTTATATATTCTTCGAATAATTAGTCATCAAATAAAATATATTTATAGCTTTTAATCAACAATTGTACATTTTTGACGGCGATTTTATTGATTTACTTTACAAGTAATTAATATAATAGCTTTTTGTTGTAAAAACGATAAAATGTGCATAAGAAAATAATATAATATAAATTAATGAAAGGTGTTATTGTGAAAAAAGTTCTCACATTAAGTTGTTTAAGTTTGATGATCGCTGCATGTACGCAAACTAATCCAGCTGAAATTGTAGATATTTCTGACTCTTCCAGTTGTTCTACTTCGTCGGTATACTCAAAACCACCGACAAATATTTCTACTGGTTCTCGTTCTTCATCACAAATTTATTCATCACCAACACCGACATCTGGCTCAAGAGTTACATCTAATAGCAATGGTCAAGATGTGATTACTTCTAATGAGCGTATCGTTTACAATCGTGATTATAATGATATACCTAAAGGTGGCTATCAAGGTGATACCTATACTGTTAAACGAGGTGATACACTTTTTTATATTGCATGGGTAACCGGTAATGATTATCGTGCTTTGGCAGCAAAAAATAACATTAAAGAACCATTTGCTGTAAATGTTGGTCAAGTATTGGATGTTAGTGGTGGTACAACAGTAGTTGAAACTAAAAAAACTACTTCTACAGTGCCCGTTGTTGCAGCGAATAATCGCAATAAAGGTTCAGCGACCAATACTTCAACCAGAGTTAAACCGGTTGTGACGACAGTGACAACAACTACAACCACAACCTCTGGTAAAAATAAGCCAACTAATACTGTTCAAACTACGGAAACTGTAACTGAACCAGTTAATAGCGCAGTACCAACTACATCTAACGTGGCTAATATTGTATGGCACTGGCCAGCACAAGGTAAAATCATTGAAAAATTTTCTAATGCCAGTAAAGGGATTGATATTTCTGGTTCTTTAGGCGCTAAAGTTGTTGCAGCGGCTAATGGACGAGTGGTTTATTCAGGTAATGCATTGCCTGGTTATGGTAACTTAATTATTATAAAACATAATGATGATTATTTAACCGCATATGCACATAACCAAACTATTTTAGTCAAGGAACAACAAAATGTTCGTGCCGGTGAACAAATTGCTACCATGGGTGCAACAGGAACCTCATCGGTAAGATTACATTTTGAAATTCGTTATAAAGCACAGTCAGTCGATCCATTAAAATACTTACCAACTAAATAGTAGGTATTTTAAATTAATATAGAGGCTTATAACCAATTAATAACTAATAACACACTTATTAATTATATGTTTTAGTGCAAGATTTAACCATTTTATTTTACGTAACTAAGGAGTTATATTCATGGCAGTAAAAAAATTAGTTCTTATTCGTCACGGAGAAAGCGTTTGGAATCAAGAAAACCGTTTTTGTGGTTGGACTGATGTTGATTTATCTGACAAAGGTAATAAAGAAGCAGCAGAAGCTGGTCAATTATTAAAACAAGAAGGTTTTGAATTTGATTATGCTTATACTTCTGTTTTAAAACGTGCAATTCACACATTATGGCACGTTTTAGATGCAGTTGATCAAGCATGGTTACCGGTTGAAAAAAGCTGGAAATTAAATGAACGTCATTATGGTGCGCTACAAGGTCTAAATAAAGCTGAAACTGCTGCTAAATATGGTGATGAACAAGTTAAATTATGGCGCCGTGGTTTTGCAATTACTCCACCTGCACTTGAAAAATCAGATGAGCGTTTCCCTGGGCATGACTCACGTTATAGCAAATTACCAGAATCTGAATTACCTTTAACTGAAAGTTTAGCTTTAACTATTAAACGTGTTCTTCCTTATTGGGAGTCAACTATTGCCCCTCGTGTTGCTAAAGGTGAACGTGTCATTATTGCCGCTCACGGTAACTCACTTCGTGCTCTAGTTAAACATTTAGATAATATTAGTGATGATGATATTATTGATCTAAATATCCCAACTGGTGTGCCATTAGTATATGAATTTGATGACAACATGAAAGTTGTTAAACACTACTATTTAGGTAATGCCGATGAAATCGCAGCTAAACAAGCCGCGGTAGCGAACCAAGGTAAAGCCAAATAGTATTAATTAATCTAAAAGGTAAGTTGAATAACTTACCTTTTATTTCCTGTACAGGAAATAAATATTTAACTTTTAGAGACGCTGATTTTGTCTAAAATTTATTATATTTATGGCGTAATGAACGCTGGAAAATCTACCGAATTACTACAGATTGACCACAACTACTTAAGTAATAATATGCAAACATTATTGCTTAAATCTTCGGTTGATACTCGAGATTCCGCTGTTGAAATTGTATCTCGACTTGGCTTACGTAAAAGAGCATTACAACTTGACGATACTACAGTAGAAGGAATTATTGAGCACATTAAACAAAATAATTATGCGTGTATTTTAATTGATGAAAGTCAGTTTTTATCATCTACTACTATCTGGAAATTATCAGATGTTTGTGATGAATATGGTGTTCCTATGATGTTTTTTGGTCTAAAAACTGATTACATGGGGCATTTATTTGAAGGTTCGAAAACTCTATTAGAAATTGCTGATAATTATAGGGAACTCAAAACCGTTTGCTGGTGTGGTAAAAAAGCCACCATGATCCTTTTAGAAGGTGACAATGGGCAAATAGTTAAATTTGGAAATTCGATACATCTTGGTGATAGTGAGTACCATTCTGTTTGTCGAAAACACTGGAAAGCTGGACAGGTAAGGCCAAATCACTAAGTTTACTTGTGCATTCGGATAAATATTCTACCATCAGAAAATAATGCTCATATTTTGATGTGCAAAAATATTAAATTATTATAAGGAATTAATCGCATGAAAATTAAAAATACATCATTAGCTATTTTACTAGGTTTAGTTTCATATTCCGCCAGTGCAAAAGATTATGTAATCACAGATGGCGATAAAGAAATTCAAAAAGGAGATTGGCAAATTTCTAACAAAAATATCAGTCCTGATGCACCTCCTTTTACTATTGAAAATACTATTCTTAAAGGTGGTAAGCAAGAGGGGTCAGAGCTATTAACAATTAAAAGTGAAGGATTAACAATTAACCTAAGCCCAACTCGTGGTTTAGGCATTGTAAAAGTTGAAGGTGATGGCATTCGCTTAGGTTGGGACTCTCCTGTTAAAGAGATTGTTAATCCTAAATATATAAATTTAGAAAGCCGTGGTGGTGCAGGTTGGTTAGATGGCTTTAACGAAATGATGGTCCGTTGTGGCTTTGAATGGACAGGGCATGCGGTGCAAGCTGATGGTATGATGTATACACTCCATGGTCGTGCACAAAATACTCCTGTGTCAAAATTATTTGTTGAGGTTGAAGATCAAGCTCCTTATACGATTACTATCAGAGGGTTAATTAAAGAAAATGCTTTCAAAAAGAGCAATTTTGAAACTTGGGTTACTATCAGACATGTTCCTGGCAGCAAAGAATTTACCGTACATGATATCCTGACTAATTTAAGTGATTATGATCGTGATTATCAAATTATTTATCACAGCAATTTCGGTACACCAATTTTAGAACAAGGGGCTAAATTTGTTGCACCAGTTAAAGAAATTTCACCTTTCAATGAATATGCAGCAACTGGTTTGAAAAATTGGCAAACTTATCAAGGGCCAACAAAAGGCTTTGATGAAATGGTTTATAACATTTTCCCTTATTCAGATGCAAATAATCAAACTCAAGTTATGTTGAAGAGTAATGCAAGTGATAAAGGGGTTGGGATTGCTTTTAATACTCAACAATTACCTGTACTGACATTATGGAAAAATACTGATACGCTTAAACAAGGCTATGTAACTGGTATTGAACCAGGAACAAGTTTTGCTTATCCAGTTACAATTGAGCGTGAGCAAAAACGTGTACCTCAATTGGGTGCAGGCAAAAGTACTGAATTTATTTTAACTTATAGCCTATTGTCAAATAAAGAAGAAGTAGCAAACTATGAGGCTAAAATAAAGGCTATTCAAGGAAACAAACAGACCAAAGTAGTTGAAGAACCTATGGCAAAAGAATAAGTCATTCGCAAATACCGCTAACAATTTTGTTGGCGGTATCTTTTCCTGTTCAAAGAAAGTTTTAATCATCCTGTCGATTCAAAATATTATTATCTATAATATGTTATTCTAAGCTACACTAATCAACAAATTTTCGGATTCAATTAAATAACAGGAATAAATATGGCTGCGAAAAGGATAGTAATTGGAATAAGTGGTGCTTCAGGCTTTGCTTATGGTATCAAAGCTTTAGAACTATTAAAACCAATGGATATTCAGACACATTTAGTGATCTCAAAAGCGGCAAAAATTACCGGTCATTATGAGCATTCGAAATCACAATTAACGCAATTGCAAGGGTTAGCTGATGTTGTATATGCGATTGATAATATTGGTGCAGCGATAGCGAGTGGCTCATTTAAAACAATGGGAATGTTAGTTGCACCATGTTCAATGCGAACACTTTCAGCTATAGCGAATAGTTTGTCAGATAATTTACTTACTCGAGCAGCAGATGTGGTATTGAAAGAGCGTCGTCGATTAGTGTTAATGACGCGAGAAGCGCCATTACATTTAGGTCATATTAAAAACATGGAGGCGGTGACTTTAATGGGGGGGATTATTTTTCCACCAGTTCCTGCCCTATATCAACACATTGAAAGTGTTGATGATATTATTACTCATAGTGTTGCTAGAGCGCTCGATCTGTTTGATATTGATGTACCTTGTTTACCTCGCTGGGGTGAAGATAGGAATCTTAATCAAAAGCCTGAATAAACCGTAATATCATGAAGACAACCGAGTTTAAAATAGCGCAATTTATCCAGCAACAACATGTGCTAAATTTATGTGTGATATTGGCTAAAAGCCAGCCATGGGCATGTAATGTCTTCTATGTATTTGACAAAGAGAATTGGTGTTTATATTTCTTATCGGAATTGAAAACTAAGCATGCACAAGCAATGCTACAGAATCCAAATGTTGCTGGTACTATAAGTATTAATCCAAAATCGATAACTAAAATTCAAGGTATTCAATTTAGCGCTATAGCTGAACAACTCATTGATAATGAAGCTAGCAATGCTTATAAGCTTTATTATTCCGCCTTTCCTTTTGCAAGAGTTATGAAAGCACCGATTTGGTCACTACGATTGCAAGAAATTAAGATGACCAATAATCTAATTGGTTTTGCGCACAAAAGCCATTGGCAACGAGACGAAGATCTGAAAAATCATTAATTTGATAAATGGTATGTTAGGTTTTAGCATAATCATTATCTAATCACAAACTAAAACCCACTAATAACTTAAATCAAAAATGAGTTATCACAACTTGGACGGGATATTTTCCTCATATTCAGTATCACCATCACAAATAGTATCCCAATTGGCTTTTGAACCAGTATAAATATGTATACGCTTTTCAGCATTAATTGGTTCATTAATCAACCCAATACGTAATCGGTAAGTACTATTATCATTATCACGGCTAGAAAATAGATGTGAACCACAATTACCACAAAAATGACGGTTGACACCTAAGTTAGAAAAAACTTTTATATTTTCTTCCCCTTTGATAAAAGTTAAATCTTCCTTGTTAATGAGTGTGGCAGAATTAAAGGCTGAACCGGTTTGTTTGCGACAACGTGAACAGTGACAAAAAACAATCGCTTTGATATCACTATTTAGTTGATAGACAATTTCGCCACATAAGCAGTTACCTGTCATCATGATTAATTTCCTTGTATTATTTATAGCCGTTACTATTTATTATTGCATTTTACCTGTAAATTTAAAACAAGAGATAAGTAGCTAAATAATTAACATAATTCAATAAAGGAATAAAAATTTGAGGAACGGGGTTTTTAAAGCCAAAATCCATCCAATAAATCGCTAACGTTAGTTATAACATCAGTTAGGTCCAATAATAAACGTTTATTTTTATCAATTAGTTTGATGCTTCTCATTAAGCGACATTAGCAATGTGCTGACAACTGAGAGAGATTAGTAGCATGGCAAACAGGGATGTTTGGCAAGGCTGTGTTTTGTCAGGAACAAATCACAGTTGGTGCGTTAACAGCGAACGCAGGCGGAAGGCAGTCACGCAGTGACCATTTGCGTGGTCGCCGCGGGAGTTGGTAAAGAGGGTTCGCGCAAACCCTCTTTACTCGGACGTAATCGCCGTATAGAACTAATCACCAAACAACAAAACGTCCGAAACTAAAAAACAAAAAATTTGAGGAGAGGGTTTTTAAAAGCCTAAATCTAGCCACAATTTCACTGAAATTGGCTTTAAAACTAAGATCAGTTAGCTCTAAATATAAAAGTTTATTTCTAGCAAATCAGATTGGAGTATTTCATTTCGCGACATTAGCAATGTGCTGACAACTGAGAGAGATTAGTAGCATGGCAAACAGGGATGTTTGGCAAGGCTGTGTTTTGTCAGGAACAAATCACAGTTGGTGCGTTAAAGCGAACGCAGGCGGAAGGCAGTCACGCAGTGACCATTTGCGTGGTCGCCGCGAGAGTTGGTAAAGAGGGTTCGCGCAAACCCTCTTTACTCGGACGTAATCACCATATAAAACTAGCTACCAAACAACAAAACGTCCGAAACTAAAAAAACAAAAAAGTTGAGGAGAGGGTTTTTTAAAGCCTAAATCTAGCCACAATTTCACTGAAATTGGCTTTAAAACTAAGATCAGTTAGCTCTAAATATAAAAGTTTATTTCTAGCAAATCAGATTGGAGTATTTCATTTCGCGACATTAGCAATGTGCTGACAACTGCGTGAGGTTAGCATGGCAAACATGGATGTTTGGCAAGGCTGTTGTTTGTCAGGAATAAATCACAGCCGGTGCGTTAACAGCGAACGAAGACGGAAGGCTGTCACGCAGTGACCACTTGCGTGGTCGCCGCGGGAGTTGGTAAAGAGGATTCGCGTAAACCCTCTTTGCTCGGACGTAATCGCCGTATAGAACTAATCACCAAACAACAAAACGTCCGAAACTAAAAAAACAAAAAAGTTGAGGAACGGGGTTTTTAAGACAAAAAATGGCACTAATAATTAGTGCCAATAATCAAATATTACTAAAATTTGCCGTTTTTATAGTTTTAAAATGGACTATATTTTAAACGTTAACATTTTTCAACAAAATAGCGCATTATGCGGTTATCAGTAGTTAGTTCTGGGTGGAATGAACATACTAAAATATTATCTTGCTCCGCCATTACACAATGATTATCAACAAAAGCGAGTTGTTTTACTTGTTCACCTGCTTTGGCAATATAGGGGGCACGAATAAATACCGCTGGAATTTGCTGACCGATAGGTGCAATATCTAACAGTGTTTCGAAGCTATTTATTTGCCGCCCAAAGCCATTTCTTTCAACAATAATATCTATTAGTCCCAGTTGTTCAACCTCATTATGACTCGTTTCAGTGCCACAAAGTACTAATCCAGCGCAGGTGCCAAAAATACCTTTACCTTGTTTAGCAAATGCTTGGATTGGCTCAAATAAATCATTTTGTCTAATTAAACGACTTATTGCTGTTGATTCACCACCAGGAATAATTAAGCCATCAAGTTGACGCAATTGTTCGGTTTTTTTAACTGCAATAGGGCACACAAAATCAATGCTAGCAAGCATGTTTAAATGTTCAGTTACGGCACCTTGTAAATTAAGCACCCCAATGATTTTGTTAGCTTTTACGTTGGCAATTGTTGTCATTACCAGCCTCGATCTTGCATTCTTTCTGATTCGGTTAATTTACTGATTTCAATCCCTTTCATTGCTTCACCCAATCCTTTGGATAATTCAGCTAATCTTGGATAATCATCAAAATAAGTTGTTGCTTGAACAATCGCTTTGGCAAATTTTTCTGGATTTTGTGATTTAAAAATACCTGAACCGACAAATACACCATCAGCACCAAGTTGCATCATTAATGCAGCATCAGCTGGCGTGGCTACACCACCGGCAGCAAAGTTTACGACTGGTAATTTACCAAGTTGTTTAATTTGTAATACTAATTCATATGGTGCGCCAATTTCTTTAGCAAATGTCATAAGTTCATCCTTAGATTTGCCAACCACTAAACGAATTTGTTCATTGACACGACGCATATGTCTAACTGCTTCAACAATGTTGCCTGTTCCTGGCTCACCTTTGGTTCGTAACATAGATGCACCTTCACCAATTCGGCGTAACGCTTCTCCCAAATCTCGACAGCCACAGACAAAAGGCACAGTGAATTCATCTTTCAATAAGTGATATTGTTCATCAGCAGGAGTCAACACTTCACTTTCATCAATATAATCCACACCCATTGATTCTAAAATACGTGCTTCAACAATATGGCCAATTCTTGCTTTAGCCATAACAGGAATTGTTACTGCTTTCATTACTTCTTCAACAATGGTCGGATCGGCCATTCTTGCGACGCCACCAGCAGCACGAATATCGGAAGGAACACGCTCTAAAGCCATAACTGCTACGGCACCAGCTTGTTCAGCGATTTTTGCTTGTTCGGCATTGACGACATCCATTATCACGCCACCTTTTTGCATTTGTGCCATTCCACGTTTTACAGTTTGTGTACCGGTATGTTGTTTCATTGCTACTCCTGATTAATTAATGTTAGTTGTCTAATGTCAGGACTATTATTCAAAATTAAATCACTGCAATAAACAGCCAATTGGACTATAATTAACCCATCCAATTTTGCGTTTAAGGTAATAAGTTCTAGAAAACTTGAAAAATAAAAGATGTGGAATAAACAAAAATTAAGCCTTTTTAATGGCGCATTATTTAAAAAAGTCACGCAATTGATTGAGAACTATATCGAACAAGGAGTGTTAATAGCCGGTGAACGATTACCATCTGAGCGTAATTTAGCCAAAGATCTACAAGTTAACCGTTCAACTATTGTGCATGCGCTAGATATTTTGACTGAACGAGGTATATTAGTGCGAAAGCAGGGCTGTGGGACTTTTGTTAATGAACAAAAGTGGGGGCTGCAAGCTTATTCGACTATTAATTGGCGATTGCCAGCCAATTTTTATCATCATCGTCAAAATGTATATCACCAAAAAGTGACACAGGTTCGGCATCAAATGGATCATATTTGTGATTTAGCTAATGGTGATTTGCCCACTAATATGATCCCAAAATTAATATTACCAAATATTACTTCCCATGAAATGGTTGCTTACGAAAAGAAAAGCGATATGTTGCAATTAGGGCTTCCTTCGCTTAAGCAGCAAATTGCGCATTATATGAAGAAACAATTTGCTATGGTGGTTGATACCGAACAAATTCTTATTACCTCAGGCACTCAACAATCTCTTTTTTTGATTACCCAAGGATTATTAAAACCTGGCGATGCGATAGGCATTGAATCACCATCATATTTTTATTCATTACCATTATTTCAAGCTGCAGGATTGCGTTTATACGGTATTGAATGTGATGAAGAGGGTATTACTTTAGAGAGTTTACAAAAAGTTACCTTAGAGCGACAAATAAAATGGTTATTTCTAAATCCTATCTTTCAAAATCCAATTGGTTGTGTGATGAGTAATCAGCGCAAGAAGCAGGTACTGGCATTTTGTCGAAAACAATGTATTGGTATTGTTGAAGATGATGCCTATAGTGGATTAGCTTTTGATGAAAAGACCAATATTTTACCGATTAAAAAATTTGATGTAAGTAATCAAGTGGTCTATTTAGGATCTTTATCCAAATATATCGGCCGTAATATACGTATTGGTTGGATGATAGCACCAAGTGAAATTATCGAAAAATTAGCCAATATCCGGCATCATATTGACTCTGGCTTAAGTATTTTACCGCAACTATTAGCTGAGGAATATTTAAGTCACCATTATCAAACACATCAAAAATGGCTCCGCCAACAATTGCAGTATAAAGCTAATCAATTAATGGATTGGCTTGATGACTATTTTAATGGTGGTGTTATTTACCGAGTCCCAACCGGAGGTTTTCATTTATATGCTCATTTACCAGTTAATAATGCTGCACAAGAACTGACAATATTAAATCAATTGTTGTCAAAACATATTATTGTTTCGCAAGGTACTGACTTTGGCGATAATGTCGGTTCTATCCGATTAAGTTATGGACATTTTGAAAAAAATTTGCTTTGATCACACATACTAAAATCTGCGTTAAATTATTGATTATGGAAAGTTCTAAAACCGCATTATTATCAACCAATAAATTATTGCTTATTGCTGGCACTGGTTGGCTTTTTGATGCCATGGATGTTGGATTATTATCTTTTATATTAGCTGCTTTAAAGCAAGATTGGGGATTAACACCATCACAACTTGGTTGGATTGGCAGTGTTAATTCAATTGGTATGGCTGTTGGTGCCTTTTTATTTGGTATTTATGCTGATAAAAAAGGTCGCAAATCAGCTTTTCTATTCACTTTATTAATGTTTAGTATTGCCAGTGGCTTAAGTGCTTTTGCTTGGGGATTAGGTAGTTTATTCGTTTTACGATTCTTCATTGGTATGGGGCTAGGTGGTGAATTACCTGTTGCATCGACGCTAGTTAGTGAAAGTGTTGAGCCTGAAGTACGTGGGCGCATTGTGGTATTACTTGAAAGCTTTTGGGCTGTAGGTTGGATTTTAGCTGCGCTAATTGCTTATTTTCTAATTCCTCTGCCTGCAGTTGGTTGGCGTGGCGCAATGATATTATGTGCAATACCGGCTTTTTACGCGCTTTACTTACGCTTTAATTTACCGGACTCACAATCGTATCAACATCAAAATAGCCATGCTCAAACAGAGCCAGTTATCAAAAAAATACAATCACTATTATCAAACTCATTCCGACGTCAAACGATAATGTTATGGATAGTATGGTTTTGTGTAGTATTTTCATACTATGGCATGTTCTTATGGTTACCAAGCGTATTGATGCTTAAAGGCTTTGATATGGTAAAAAGCTTTGGTTATATTCTCATGATGACCTTAGCCCAATTACCCGGCTATTTCACAGTTGCGTGGTTGATTGAACGAGTAGGGCGTAAATGGGTATTAATAGCATATTTATTGGGTACTTTAATCAGTGCTTATTTATTTGGTATTGCTGACTCAATTAACCAATTACTTATTAGTGGAGCGTTATTATCATTTTTCAATTTAGGGGCATGGGGAGCAATGTATGCTTATACACCAGAACAATATAGCACCAATATTCGTGCTACCGGTGCCGGTATGGCTGCATCTATTGGTCGAATTGGTGGCATATTAGGTCCATTAATGGTTGGATTCTTAATGGCTAACCAAGTTGGTGTAAGCATGATATTTGCGCTATTTAGTTTATCAATTCTGGTTGCTATCTTAGCAATATTATTGCTTGGCAAAGAGACCAAACAAACGCGTCTTTCATAACTAACCAGCTTGGTTGTTTTAGTTTCGGACATTTTATTATTTTATGGCTAGTTCTGTATGGCGTTACGTTCGCGTAAAGAGGGTTGGCGCGCCCCCTCTTTACCAACTACAGCCAGCCTTGTCAATGTTGGCGATAATGAAGTTGTTGGAGCAAATCATAATGAAAATAGGAAACTCGTTGGGTAATTCTGCATCTAAAATCGAAGTAAAACCATACTCTTCACTCTATGCTACTGAAATATGCGATTTGTTTCATTCGACTATTCATGCTATTGATACCGATATTTATAGCAAAGCAGAGCAAGAAGCATGGTGCCCAACACCACCAGATTATCAGATGTGGCTAAAACGTTTAGATAACACTCAGCCTTGGCTGGCTATCTTTGGCTCACGCCTTGTGGGATTTATTGAACTTAAAGATGATGGTTACATAGACTGTTTTTATGTGCATCCTGACTTTCAAAAGCGTGGCGTAGCTAGAAAACTCTATGACCATGTGCTTGACTTAGCCCACCAGAAAAATTTTTCACAATTAAGTGTAGATGCTTCAAAAGTGGCCATGCCAATTTTCCAAAAATGGGGTTTTATAATAAAGCGGGCTAACAAAATATACAGAAAAAATCAGATACTGATAAATTACCATATGTATAAAACACTTTGATTTTTATTGAGATCTTTGTATGGTAAAGCTTCACTTAAACTAAATTCCTAACCGCGCTTTTTTGAGGCATTTGGGCTTATATTTAGACCTAAATCCCCCTAAATAAGTGACTATTTATCGCCATTTCCCTGTTTTAGACGCAAATTTCATGCTTTACTGTTATTTGTTCCTGACAAAATACAACCTTGTCAAACATCCATGTTTATCATGCTAACCTCACTCAGTTTTCAGCACTGCTAATGTCGTAATCAATTCTTTGTACACTGCTTGTTAAGTTTAACGGTAATATAAAAGCAAAAAATTCAGCAATCGAATTTGGCAAAGCAAATCTTTTATTTTTTATTTTCAAAAGATTACTGATTTTGCCAGCTATTTTTTGTCATTTTATTTACATAAAATTGTCTAAAAGCTAGGTAGCACAAGGTTTAACTCGCTGATTATCTATGATAGATTAATTCCTCCATTCACATTTAAGCAGGTAGGTTGATCTTGAATCTTTCCCCTAAAGCTTTCCATTATTTAGGCGTCGTTGCAACGATTGCATCATTAGGCATGTATGTGTCATATATCCCACAAATTATCGACAATCTTCATGGTTTTAAAACCAATCCAACTCAACCATTAGCAGCAGCAATTAACTGTTCATTATGGGTTTGTTATGGATTATTACAACCTAAAAAAGATTGGCCGATTGCTATAGCTAATTCCCCTGGTGTTTTGTTTGGTTTAATTGCGTTTTTTACGGCATTGTAAATATATTGTTATACTTTTTTGTATTATTTCAATACAGCATAATTTAAACCTTATGCTGTATTTTTTTATCAAAATTTCATCAAATTGTTAGATGATTTCTGTTGACAAATATAGAGTGTTTATTTTCAAAAATAGGTCTTTCTATTACAGATTAAATTTTAACCTTGTGGTTAAATCTTTAAATATCAATTTGTTATAGAGTTATCAACAGGTTTGTTAAATACTTATCAAATAATTAAGTGAATAATTCACAAGTTCGTTTTGAATAAATGAAAAAGTTTTAGTTTGTGTTATTTGATTCAATCATTGTCATCTATTTGCGATTCGATTATATTGGAGATCCGGCTGTTTATTAAATAGAGTTTATCTTTTAATACTCTTTTATATTGAGTGGTGATGTTATTAATTTAAATGTCGACTTAATCGTATGAGCGTTAAAAATATAAAATGAGGAAATCAAAATGACTAACATTAATCTTTCTGACGATTTGATAAAAGATTTTATCTATTCTATGTACCGTAAAGAAGTATTATTAAATTTAAAAGGGGTTGTTTTAACTGAAGAAGATCGTAAACAACTTCATGAAAAAAGAGATTTTGTTAATCGATTGTCTGAAGCTGAATTAGCCGATATTCGTTGTTGGGTTTTAGATAAATTGAAAGTACTTGAAAGTCAACATAAGCAAGATTAATTGGTTAAAATCTTGTGCTAACTTCTTTAATAAATTGATAAAATTTATTTATCGTAATGTTTATAACGTTATAGACAGTTTTATCAATTGTTTTACAATACAGTGAGACTTATCATTTAGAATCTATAGGAAAGGGTATGAGAAAGACAGTCATGGCTTTTTTGTTAGGTATTCCAATGATTGTCGCAGCTTCCAATTGTGAAGAAATTAGTGCCAGTATTGCTGAGAAAATCAAAAACAATGGTATTGATGAAAATAGTTTTCAATTAAATTTAGTTCTATCAGAGCAAGCTGAGCAAGGCGTTGCAGGTAAAATTGTCGGATCGTGTGATCGTGGTCAACAAAAGATAGGATATGTTCGTTCACAAGATAATTCGGTAACAGCTGAAGCAAAACAACAAGAGTCTTCAATTTCTAATCAGCAAGCCGAAAAAGCTGAATTAGAGAAATCTTCTCAACAAGAAATAGTAGCGCCATCTTCAGAAGATAATCAGCAAATAGACTCTAAGAAAGAATAATTATTGATTATTCGTTATAGTTATAGAAGATCAATCGGTTAATTAATGAAGAACATTTGAATAAATAGTAACGGTTAATAAATTATTATTTTTACAAAAATTGTTATTTATTTTTCTGAGCTATTATTGATCTGTATTTATCCGGGGTGCCTTAGGCTGAGATTATACCCGTTGAACCTGATTCGGTTAGTACCGACGAAGGGAGTATAAAACACGCTTTTCTGAAAGTCTGTTGTACTCCTTAATAACTAATTTTTATAAAAAGGATTCATCATGCCGTCATTTTATTCACTTATTGAATCATGCCAAAGTGATTGGGATAACTATATTCAACATGAGTTTATTCAACAATTAGGTAAAGGAACATTGGATATTGCCTGCTTTCAACACTATTTAAAACAAGATTATCTTTTTCTTATCAATTTTTCCCGAGCATGGGGATTAGCAGTGTATAAAAGTCATGATCTGGCTGAAATCAAACAATCTTTAAATAGCTTGAAAGCAATTGTTGAAGTTGAACTAGACTTACATATTGAATATTGTAAAAAGTGGAAAATAACTGAGAACGAACTTAACCTATTAACTGAAGCCAAAGCAAATAGTGAATATACGGGTTATGTGTTGGATGTCGGATTACATGGAGATACATTAGATTTGCATATTGTATTAGCGCCTTGTTTAATTGGTTACGGTATGATTGCTGATTGGCTAACCAAACAACATTGGTATGATGCTAACAACAATAGATATAACAGTTGGGTTAACATGTATGCTAGTAAGGAATTCCAACAAACAATGCAAAATGAAATTGAGTGGATTGATCAGCGCTTAGTAAATTTAGATGCTAGTCGCATTGAACATTTAAAAAAATTATTCAGGCAAGCAACTAAACTTGAAATTGGTTTCTGGCAAATGGGATTAGATAAAAGCTTTTAAATAACAAACATACTTTACCACTATGGGTAAAGTATGCTGAATTTGAACTATATTTAAACAATGTTTAAATTAAAGTAGTTTTGAATAATCTTGTTTGGTGGCATCGTCCCAAACACTTGCTTGTACTTGGCCAATATGTTGTTGCTGTAAAAGTAACATGGTTAATCGTGATTGGCCAATTCCACCACCAATTGTTTGTAAAAAATCGCCATTAGCTAATGCTTTATGCCACGCATATTGTAGGCGATCTTCATTATTAGTCAGTTTTAATTGCCGTTTTAAGGTTTCCGGATCGACACGGATTCCCATTGATGAGATTTCAAAACCACTATTTAAAACAGGATTCCAAACTAAAATGTCACCATTTAAGCCTTTTGAACCCATTTCATTATCACTACTCCAATCATCATAATCAGGAGCACGTACATCATGTTTTTCGTTATTTGATAATTCACCACCAATACCAATTAAAAATACGGCGCCTAACTCTTTGGTAATTGCATTTTCACGCTCTTTCGGTGATAAATTTGGATAACGTTTTAACAGTTGTTCACTATCCATAAAGGTAATTGTTTCGGGTAAAAAACGTGATAAATGATATTTTTCAGAGACTGCTTTTTCAGTCGCTTTAATTGCACTATAAATTTTTTCAACCGTTTGTTTTAAATAAGCTAAATTGCGATCTTCGGGACGAATCACTTTTTCCCAATCCCATTGATCAACATAAACAGAGTGAATAGGCGAAAGTTTATCTTCATCTGGGCGCAGAGCTTTCATATTTGTATAAATGCCTTCACCAACAGGAAAATTGTGCTGACTTAACGTTTTACGTTTCCATTTAGCTAGTGAATGAACAACTTCGAATTGTGCATTAGGAATACTTTTAATATTAACTTGAACGGCTTTTTCGGTACCTGACAAATTATCTTGAACGCCATCACCAATTTGACTCAATATTGGTGCTTGAACTTCAATTAATGATAGATTATTTGCTAATTGCTCGGCAAAAAATTGTTTAACAAAATTGATTCGTTGTTGCTGCTCTTTAAATGATATTGTCATGTTTAGTCTCGAAATATAAAAAATTTTGTGTTGTTAAATTAAACTAGAAAGCAGAAATATGCAAGTTTAGTTAACTGGCTTAAACTAAAGATCAAAAACTATCTCAATTACTTCTAAAATATATTTTTACTAATAACTATTTATGATGTTTTTACAAACTAATTATCTTTTATCTATTGCTGATAATTAGTGTCAGGACCTTTTAGTTATTAAATCAGCTCACACTAAATATAAAAGTTTATTGTTTGCCAATCAGTTTGGTGTGTTTTATTTAGCGACCTTAGCAACGTGCTGATAACTGAGTGAAATTAGCATGGCAAACAAGGAAGTTTGGCAAGGCTGTGTTTTGTCAGGAACAAATCACAGCCGCTGCGTTAAGAACGAACGAAGGCGGAAGGCAGTCTCCTAGTGACCACTTGCGTGGTCGCCGCGGGAGTTGGTAAAGAGGGTTCGCGTAAACCCGCTTTGCTCGGACGTAATCGCCATTTAAAAATATCCACCAAACAACAAAACGTCCGAAACTCAGCGAATAAAAAAATTTGAGGAGAGGGGTTTTTAAACCTCGATACTATTCCGCAAATTTATTTTTATGATCATATCGATTATAGTGAATATCATCGCTAATTAAATAGTTATAAATATCATCGACAATTTCTATACCATTTATTTGATAATCGGCTTCACGTTTTCTGCTTCGTTCTCCTGGGAAGAAGACTTCACTATTACCTTTGGCTGGTTTAGTTTGTTTTAGTTGGTCAAGCATAGCAGACATACTTTGTTTAAATATATCAAGGCCAATAAAATATTCAGGATTGATAACAATATGCAGATGACCAAGGTCACGGCCTTTGGATAAATCTGCATACATGGATGAAACATTTTTACCAAATGGTAAGCCAAGCAATATGCCAGAAAGTACGTCAACCATCATCATTAATCCATAACCTTTAGCACCGGCAATCGGTAATAGTGCATTTACTTTATATGGATCAGTAGTCGGCTCACCGAATTCATCAACCGCCCATGTAGCTGGAATTTGGGCACCTTTGGATCTAGCATATAATACTTTTCCCCAAGCTTGAACAGTGGTCGCCATATCGAATGAGACAATTCGCTCGTCATTGGTGGGAGCAGCAAATGCAATAGGATTGGTACCAAAAAATTCTTCAGCGCCGCCATATGGGACAGCCATTGGATCAGATTGGCACATGGATATGGCGACTAAGTTTTGTTTGGCAGCCATCTCGGTAAAATAGCACAGTGAACCACTGTGTGACATTCGACGAATCCCTACTACTGCAACACCATTTTTCTTCGCCAATGCTATCGCTTTATCCATACCGACCTTTGCAGCAACTAATCCACAACCATTATCAAAATCTAAGATTGCTGACGATGGGCCTGTCTCCTTATAGGTGACATTAGGATAAGGAGTCATGCCACCTTTGGCAATCCGTTCAGCGTAATATTCAACTCGTACGGCGCCGTGCGAGTGAATACCTCTGGCATCGGCAAATGCCAGTGTATCAGCGGCGATATCGGCATGCTCTTGAGTTAATCCAGCTTTATGTAACTTTTTGGCAATCAAGTTATGTAGTGTTTGTCTGTCTAATCTCATATTAAACTCCTGTCCAAGCTATCTATCCGTTACTGCTCAGTTTTATAGGTGCTATTGGCTGATAATGGTACCTTTGGTTTTTGCTAATAGCGATTCAATATCGGTTAAATTACCGATATAAGCGGTGTTACCTGTTTGCTCAACAAATTCAATCACTGATTTTATTTTGGGTCCCATGGCGCCATCATCAATAGCCATGGGTTGTATACGTTTGGTATCGACTTTACCTAAAGCGGTTTGTTGTGGCGTACCCCAATTTTCATACACTGCATCTGTATCGGTTAATATCATTAGATGGTCAGCTTTTAATTCAATAGCGAGCTGTGCGGCACTATGATCTTTGTCAATGACAGCTTCAATACCTTTATAACCAGCATTATCTTTAACTACAGGTATACCACCACCGCCGTTACAGATAACGATAGTATTTTGGCTTAGCAATTCTTTTATCGTATCAAGCTCAATTATTTTTTTCGGTTTTGGCGATGCCACAACTCGACGAACATATTTACCATCTTGCTTGAATTGCCAACCATATTGATTTTGTAGATTCTGTTGTTCTTCTGGTTTATATACAGGACCAATATATTTGGTTGGATCTTTAAATGACGGATCGTTATTGTCGACCTCAACTTGGGTTAATACGCAGGCGACTTGGTTGATATTTTCATATTGTTGTAAGCTGCGTTGTATCATATAACCTAACATGCCTTGGGTTTGTGCAACTAGGACATCGAGAGGATAGGCTGGCACGCTTGGATAACTAGCATTTTGTAAGGCAAGTAATCCTACTTGAGGTCCATTGCCATGGACAATTACCAGTCGATATTTATTGGCTAATTTTGCAATAAATTTGGTGGTGCTGTTGATATTTTGATATTGGTTATCAATAGAAAGTAATTCGTTTCGTTTTGAAATTGCATTACCACCTAGTGCAATAACTATCAGTTCCATATGGTATCCTTTGAGATATTTAGCTAATATAGTTTATTGTTTAGATATTTACATCGCGATGACAATCTTTGGAATAGATATAACTCAAAGGTTGTTGGCCTACCGCATAACAAGCTTGCAATGCATAAGCACCCATAAAGATATAATCATCCTTTTTTACTGGAATCCATTGATTATCAAGTAGATACATTCCTTCACCGCTAAGTAGGTAGGCGCCATGTTCTTGTACATGAGTCTCAATATACCCATGGCTGGCACCGGGTAAAAAAGTCAGAATGTGAAAGTTCATATCAAAACAGAGCTCTTTAGGCAGTAGGTCTTGAATAAATACGTTACTCATATTTTCATAATTAACCCGTTCTAATTGATCAACATGATTGACAATAATTCGTGTTTGGTAACCTAAAATAGGATTGTAGCGACGCTTATATAAAAATAAACGTGATGAAGAAGCTAAATTTTGTAAGTAAAGCTTAATGCCAGCAGGGGAATAGATATATCCGCCAGCATGGAGATCATATGATTGGTCATTTGCTTTAACCATGACTTCACCTTCAATCACATAAGCAAATACCTCAATACCATCATCACCAAATCCTTGTAAGTTGTGACCATCTTGATACATGGTAACCAGATAATCAACAAACGAAGCGCCTAATTTAGGGGTAGCTAATATGGTTATGTCACAATTTTCAAAACCGGGAATAATATTTTTAACTAAACCATCTGGAGGAATTAAAGCGAAGTTTTGACGTTTGATAACTGCGCGTGATGCTAATAGGTCTTTTGGGTAACCGGTATTATTATTGATATATCCCATAATGATCTCCTTGGAACATATAATGTTCGGTCTGCTATGGTTTTTAGGTGCAACGAGTGTGAACCTAAAAGCATAACTTGGTGTACTAATTTTTAATTGGTCGACCATTTACTCGGGCTATAGATCGATAAATAGTCGACATTTTGCGCAATCAGTAAGTTATATGTTTACGCAAATTAATTAAAAAGAATAACGCCGTTGCAATGATTAATATTGCTATAGCAACGTAAAAACCAGTAATTTTGGTACCGGTTATATCCGCTAGTAAGCCTGTCAACGGTGGTGCAATAACGGATGAACTCATACCAAAAAAGTTAAATACACCAAATGCGGTGCCATAACTGTTTTTAGGGGCAATGTCAGCAACATGAGAAATTAAAATCGGTTCAACTACAAATTTGCCAAACAATCCATATAAGATTAAGCCGATTAGCAACAATGTGATGGTAGCTGATTCGACCGCCATTAACAGTGTTACCGCTGAAAGCAGCTCTAATACGATAATAAACATCAGTCGTTTAGATCTAAACTTATCAGAAATTTTGCTGATAACTAATGCACCAGGAATAGCAGCAAAGGCAACCAACGAGGATGCTGAACCAACACTACCGCCAGAAAAACCCCGTTCAGTTTCAAGAAAGTTGGGTAACCAACTTACTACCATATAATAGCCATAACAAGTGGCAAAATACATGATATAACAAGCAACCATTGGGCTTGTAAAAAAGCTATGTTTTTGTTTTGTTGTCGTTTCGGTTACGGTTTTATGTTTTTGCTGTTTGTTGTGTGCGATAACAGTTTTAATCGATGGCTCTTTAATAATTATGGCAAATCCAGCTATTAAAGCGAGAGTTAATGCTGCAATAATGAAGAGCATATATTGCCATGGCATATCTAATGATTTAACTAAAAAGCTGGTGGATAGTAAACAAATCCCCATACCTAATGCTGCACCAGTATTGATAATTGCCGAGGCAAAGCTACGATGTTCAGCAGGAATATTTTCTGCTGATAGTGACCATGCAGAACCATAATAAGAACCACAACCTAAACCAGCCAGTAAGCTACCGATATAAATCATCATCATCGAATGAGCATTACCAATTATTACCGCTGCAATAGTGAACAAAATAAAGCCTGGAATAACCACGGCTTTTTTACCATATTTATCGACTAAGATCCCTGCTGGGATTTGCATCAGGGTATAAGAAAAAAAGTAACAACTAGCAATTAAACCTAGTTCAGTATTTGATTGTGGACCTACAGTTTGTTGAATTTCCGGAAAAAGCGCAGCTAAAACAGGGCGATATATCCACATTACTAACCAACCAAGGAATAGTAAAGCAACAATTTTATGCCAGTACTGAATGCCGCCTTTTGTTTCTACTGTTGTCATTTTACTTCCTTATTATTCTTGATAAGCCAATTGGTAAAGTGCATAGGTTAATGCTTTTATGCCTTCGACTAAGTCTTCAGTTTTAGTATCTTCTGCTGGATTGTGGCTTATACCTTTGATACTTGGAACAAATAACATGGCAGTAGGTACTCGTGGTGCAAAAATCTGTGAGTCGTGACCAGCACCACTGTGCATAACACGATAGCTAAGGTTTTCTTGTTGACAGATGTCTTTCAACATCTTGATTAATTGATCATCCATTGGGATTGGCGCTTCATCCATCCAACGATTTATTTCGATCTCAAGACCGAGTTGTTTAGCGATACCGAGCATATCGGATTCCAATTCTTCAGTGAATTTTTTGAGTTCAGCTTGATCAGTATGACGACAGTCTATCGTAAACATCACTTCACCAGGCACCACATTAACCACATTGGGTTTTGGATCAACATGACCAAAGGTTAATACTAATGGATCGCCTATTTTGATCGCTTTATTGATTGATTCGTGGCAAATTCGGCTAAAGGCATAGATAGCATCTTTACGGTAACTCATTGGTGTGGTGCCTGCATGATTGGCTTCACCAACTAGGCGAACATTATAACGGCGTTGGCCTACGATGCTGGTGACAACACCAATGCTTTTTTGTTCTCTTTCAAGCACACCACCTTGTTCGATATGAAGTTCTAAAAAGGCTTTGATATCAGTTCGTGCTTTTTGGCTGTTAAATTTAAAACCACAGCTGCTCATAGCATCAACAAACTTGATTCCATTATTATCTCGAATTGTGGCTACATCGTCATTGTTCGCTATGGCAAAGACGTTTTTACTTCCCCAAAAGACATAAGGAAAACGGCTGCCTTCTTCTTCGGCCATTGAGATTAGTTCTAAACTGCGTAATGGTTGGCCATAGTTTTCTTTTAAATATTTCATAGCAAGCATAGCAGCAATAATACCTAATTGTCCGTCAAGCTTTCCGCCATTTACGACCGTATCAACATGGGAACCAGACATAATCACCTGTTCTTTATATTTGCTACCTTCAAATCGACCATATAAGTTCCCTACATCATCAAAATAGGTATCCATGCCGATTTGCGTAAGTTTTTCTTTAAGCGCATTTTGGGCAGCCAGCCACTCAGTAGTATAAAGTAATCGTGTTGTGCCACCTTGTTCTAAACCACCAAAACTGGATATCCATTTAACTTCATCAGCAACATCATCATATAAAATATTCATTAATATTTACCTATTTTTTAAAACTCGCCATCCATTATTAACATCAATCATGATTAATATTAACTACACATATCGTATTGTTTCGATACTCAGGAGCATTTTAAACGTTTTTTTATATTTGTTTACCATACTATTAATAGCAAATAATAATGTGATCAAACTAGCTTTTTTATGTTTGTGAAATTTAATTAAATTAATTAGTTACTATTATAAAAAATTTTTTAATAATCTTTTATGATACTGATTTTAAATAATATTATATTTTTGTTATTGTAATTGTTTTGTGATGTATAAACTGCTTATTACTGATTTTTTCCGTAATATATAAATACAATCTCATTGTTAAATTTTTATAATGAGCTTAATGAGGTTCAAAATTAACAGCATTTATCATATTTGAGAGGCCTGTTTTCATGATTCAATCTTTTATAAAAAAAGGAAGCTTTCAAGATTCCGTCAGTTTGATGTTGATATCAAAAAAACTCAGTAATCTTGATGAGGTTGATGAAGTATCTGTCATGATGGGTACTCCTGCCAATAAGTCTTTATTAACCGCAACTGGTTTTTGGAGTGATCATTTTAATGATGCTACACCAAATGATATTTGTGTGGCGATTAAAACCAACGACGATTCTGCCGATGTTGTCGAGTTAATCAGTCAACAACTTGAAGATGCCTTAAAAAATATAGCTCAAGCTCAGCAAGGTGGCGCAAAGCAGCTCAAAGCCAGACGCCTAGCCAGTGCGACAAAAAAATTATCTGATGCCAATTTGGTTTTAATCTCGATAGCGGGTGAATATGCTGCCGAGTTAGCCGATCGCGCTTTAGATGATAATAAAAACGTTATGATCTTTTCTGATAATGTATCAATTGAAGATGAAATCCGTTTAAAAACAAAAGCAGCTGAAAAAGATTTAATTGTCATGGGACCTGATTGTGGAACTGCATTTATTGCTGGTGCGCCATTGGCGTTTTCCAATGTTATTCCAAAAGGAAACATTGGGGTAATTGGTGCATCTGGCACCGGTATTCAAGAGGTGGTTTCGCAAATCGCTTTATTAAATCAGGGAATTACCCAAGCTATTGGTCTTGGAGGACGTGATTTATCTCTAGAAGTTGGGGGAATTAGTGCACTCACAGCCTTAAAAATGTTAGCGGCTGATCCCGAAACTCAAGTTATTACCTTTATCTCGAAACCGCCTGCGGAAAGTGTCAGGGAAAAAGTTATTTCGGCTATGAAGTTAATTGATAAACCTGTAGTAGCACTATTTTTGGGCTCTAAAATTGATAAACCTAAAGATGATAATATTTATTTTGCCAGAACATTAGATGAAGCTGCTCGATTAGCCTGTTTATTAAGCCCAGTCGAAGCAATAGCAAGTAATTTACCTAATTTATCTAACAAAACTATTACAGGATTGTATACTGGCGGAACGTTAGCCTCAGAAGCGGCGATGTTATTGGCAGAGGAACTGAATCTAACAACAAGTCATCATCATGATAAAGGGGTTATGTTAGAGCAAAATGGCCATAAAATTATCGATTTAGGTGATGATTTCTATACAGTAGGTAAACCTCATCCGATGATCGATCCTTCAATCCGCGAAGATGAAATCGCTCAACTCGGCAATAAACCTGATGTTGGTGTATTACTTATTGATTTAGTAATCGGTTATGGTGCAAATGCTGATCCTGCCGAATCAGTGATTTCTGGTTATCAAAAAGCTTGCGCTAAACGTGATGATAATCATCCATTAATTGCTATCGCAACTGTGACTGGTTCTGAACAAGATCCTCAGTGCCGTAGTAAGCAAATTGAAGCATTAAAATCAGCAAATATTGTTGTGATGAATAATTTACCGGAAGCTATCTTGCTAGCTAAAAAACTCATTACAACAAATAAATCTGCCAATTTAGTTAAACCTTATCCTTTATTAAGTCATATTAGTGTTATTAATGCTGGTTTAAGAGGTTTTGCTGAAGATCTTCAGGCATCGAATATTCCTGTTGTGCATTATCAATGGGCGCCAATAGCCGGCGGCAATAAAAGATTAGCGGCTATTTTGCAAAAATTAAATTAAGAGGTTTTGATATGTTAAGTACCGCAATAAATGAAGCAAACCAAAAAATTATTGAACGAATTAAAGCGGCTAGACCACATTGGGTCGGTGTTATTGCTGCTAAAGAAGCCGTACCAACATTGGCGCAAGGTAAAAAATTATTACATGCTGGTCCTCCAATTGTTTGGCATGATATGACTGGACCAATGCAAGGTGCCTGTATTGGTGCATGCTTGTTTGAGGGTTGGGCACAAGATGAAAAGCAAGCTTTGCATCTGTTAGAATCTGGACAAGTAGAATTTATTCCATGTCACTCAGTCAATGCCGTTGGTCCAATGGGGGGGATAACCTCAGCCAATATGCCAATGATTGTTGTTGAAAATGTTACTCATGGTAATCGAGCTTACTGCAATTTAAATGAGGGCATTGGTAAAGTAATGCGTTTTGGTGCTTATGGACAAGAAGTTTTAGACCGTCATCGTTGGATGAAAGAGTCATTAGGGCCTGCATTAAATGAAGCATTAAAACTATTTGATAATGGTATCGATTTAACGGCTCTTATGGCGCAAGCCATAACCATGGGTGATGAATTCCATCAACGTAATATTGCTGCTTCAGCATTGTTGTTACGAACGCTTTCACCAAAATTAATTTTACTTGACCGTAGTAAAGCAGAAATGGAAAAAATCTTCAGCTTTTTAAGTGTGACAGATCAGTTCTTTTTAAATGTTGCTATGGCATTTTGTAAATCCATTATGGATAGTGCAGCGCAAATCAAAGAAGGTACCATTGTTACTGCAATGACTCGTAATGGCAAAGAATTTGGAATTAAAGTCAGTGGACTTGGTGATCAGTGGTTTACTGCACCAGTTAATACCCCTCAAGGTCTTTTCTTTACTGGGTATTCCCAACAAGACGCCAATCCAGATATTGGTGATAGTGCTATTACTGAAACTTTTGGTATTGGTGGAGCCGCCATGGTTGCAGCACCAGGCGTAACTCGTTTTGTTGGTGCAGGTGGCACAGATGTTGCTTATGAAGTATCAGAAGAGATGAGTGAAATTTATTTAGAACATAATATGCTATTCCAAATTCCAACTTGGAATTTCCAAGGCTGTTGTTTAGGTTTAGATCTTCGTTTGGTGGTCGAAACAGGTATTACACCATTAATTAATACTGGTATAGCTCATAAACAAGCAGGTGTGGGCCAAATCGGTGCAGGAACGGTAAGAGCACCATTAGCATGTTTTGAAAAAGCACTCGAAGCATTAGCTGAAAAATTAGAAGTGTAGATTATGAAATTGATATATGCAGATGATGAATGCTTAAATAAACCGATTAACCGATCTCAGTTAAGTACAAATGTTGTTGATTATTGTCAACAGCGTGGTCTATTTATAGCTCAATCATCGCATATCATCAAACCACTACTAATTAGTGCTGATATTCCGATAAAAGAGGGCGAATTATCGCTATTTAGTTGTTATCAACATACCATTAATTTAATCACGGCTAATCAGCAATTAATTACATTACATCGCTTTAACAGTGGTTTATCACCAATGGGTGTAGTGTTTAAATCGTCTGATTTTGATTTCCTTATGTCGCTATTATTGGATAATAATAAGATATCACTTTATCAATTGTCGACTGGTGACTTACAAATCGGCATGTTTCTCATTTCCTTTGATACACATATTTGCCAGCTTAATTCAAAAAAGTATTCACTAAATAACATGAGTAAATTGCAAGTTGCTAATCAGTTAAAGCAAATTCACAATCCTACTGGATTATTTGGCCAATTAAGCAACAATGTAAATGGTCATTATCCACAGCAATTAAATCAGTTATGCAATATTATGATGAATTTAATGAATGGCAATGTTGATGATATCTCGCCGTTTATTGGTTTAGGTCCCGGTTTAACGCCAAGCTTTGATGACATTATTGTTGGTATTTTAGCAGTCACCTCAAGTGATCTTTGTTTTGTTGATCGAATGCAACGATTTAAAACAACCTTTGCAAAATTATCATTAGATTTATTAACTACAACTGTTAGTGTTGCCTTCTTAAATTATGCATTACAAGGCAAATTTTCGTTGCTGGTGTTACAAGTCATTAACTCATTTGTAAAAGGTAACTATCATCATTCATCGATAAAAAACTTAATGAATTATGGCCACACCTCTGGATCAGATCTTTTACTTGGTATATGGTTAGGTATTGATCGTTTTGTTTTAAGGGATTAAATCATGTTAGATACAGAAACCATGCGAACCTTTATCAAAGTAGTAGAAAGTAATAGCTTTTCAAAAGCCGCAAAACTACTTTACAAAACACCTGCCGCAATTAGTTATCGCATTAAATCATTGGAAGCCGATCTCAATACCCAACTTTTTGAACGAACCACTCGAACCGTGACACTTACATTAGCAGGGCAACACCTTTATGAACAGTGTAGCCAATGGTTGCTTTGGTTATCGACTATGCCCGATGAGCTTCAACAAATCCGTGATGGTGTTGAACGTAAAATTAACATTACTATCAATAATTTATTGTATGATGTTGAAGCTGTTGCCGATTTATTGGCTTTTCTGAAAGAAAAATTCCCTTTCACCCATTTTAATGTGAATCGACAAGTGTATATGGGGGTATGGGACTCGTTATTGCATGGTGAATGCCATTTAGCCATCGGTGCAACAGGTACTGAATCGCTTGATACTATGATAAATATACTTCCACTTGGTGAAGTTAGTTGGGTATTCGTTGCTGCAAAACATCATCCTATTTCTCAAATTGAGGGGGCGTTATCGAATGAAACATTACGCAAATACCCAGCAATTAATGTTGAAGATACATCTGTTCATATGAATAAACGAGTGGCATGGTTATTACCGAGTCAATCAGAGATTATTGTTCCCAATATTTCAACCAAGTTGGCTTGCCACTTAAGGGGACTCGGGATCGGTTTCTTGCCAAAATCAATCTGTCAATCTTATTTGGATTCAGGTGAATTGATTGCTTGCCGAGTTATTAATGAACGTAAACCATCGCCATTGTCCTTAGCATGGAAAAAAACGCATATGGGTAAAGTGATGAATGAAATTGTAAATCTATTTAGATTTCATCATCCCCTTGCCAATAATTTTTTAAAAAATATAGATAAAAGAAGATGAATTACCAATTAGTGTGATCATCAACTAATTAACTCGATATTAATAAAGGAAAAAATAATGTTAGATCTAAATAAATATGATCAAATTAATCCGCCTTCACGGCTATTAATGGGTCCCGGTCCAATTAATGCAGATCCTCGTGTAACTAGAGCGATGGCTGCCCCTTTAATTGGTCAATTTGACCCGATTATGACTGATTATATGAATCAAACCATGTCACTTTATCGGGATATTTTCAAAACCAAAAATGAACAAACTTTTGTTATCGATGGAACAGCAAGGGCTGGTATTGAAGCAGTATTAGTATCAACGATTAAACCAGGTGATAAAGTCTTAATCCCCGTGTTTGGTCGCTTTGGTTTATTACTATGTGAAATTGCTCATCGTTGTCGTGCAGATGTTCATACTATTGAAGTGCCATGGGGTGAAGTTTTTGATCCTAATGTTATCGAAGATGCGATTAAAAAAGTTAAACCAAAATTATTGCTTTGTGTTCAGGGTGATACTTCAACAACATTGTTACAACCATTAGATAATATTGGTGAAATTTGCCGTCGACATGGCGTATTATCTTATGTTGATGCTACAGCTTCAATTGTTGGTAACCCACTTGAAGTTGATAAATGGCAACTTGATGGTGTTTCAGTCAGTTTACAAAAATGTTTAAGTGGGCCTCCAGGTGTTGCTCCTCTCACATTAAGTCCGAAAATGGTCGAAATCATCCAAGCACGTAAATGTGTTGAATTAGGTATAAGATCTGATAATGACACCAGTGGCAATGATGAGATGATCTATTCTAACTATTTCGATATCGATATGATTATTCGTTACTGGGGATCTGAGCGTATTAATCATCACACCGAAGCCACATCAATGCTTTATGCTGCACGAGAATGTGCTCGAATCGTGTTACAAGAAGGTTTAGATAATGTTATTGAGCGTCACCGTATCAATGGTGCAGCGATGGTTGCTGGTTTACAAGCAATGGGTCTGAACTTATTTGGTGATTTATCTCATAAGATGAATAATGTTGTTGGTGTTGTACGACCTGATCATATTAATGATCTTGAAGTTCGCAATTTAATGCTCAATGATTTTGGTATTGAAATTGGCGCCTCTTTTGGTCCACTTAAAGGTAATGTATGGCGTATCGGTACTATGGGATACAATGCAAGAAAATCTTGTGTAATGCAAACCCTTACTGCGTTTGAAGCAGTATTAAATCGTGTTGGCTTTAAAACAACCCAAGGAGCTGGATTAGAAGCTGCTTGGAATGTCTACAATAAATAAGTAGTAGACATTTGATAATTATAAAAAGTTCACTTAAGTGAAATAAATTATATCCATTGGATATTGAGCATTTGATTTAAATTAATAAATAGTAATCTATTGATTAAATGATAAAAATCAACAATAGATTACTATTGCTACAAATATTAACTTTTGTTTCAAGTTAATCAAGATAACACTATTTAAACAAAAGGAAATTTAATGAATCAGTTACACAATAAAATTTCTAACTCTGGATATAAACAAAAAAAATGGAAAGGACGATATACAATACTATTACTTTTATGGTCAGGTTGGTTACTCTCATTTCTTGACCGGATGGTAATGAATGTATCGCTACCTTTTATCGGTCAAGATCTCGGTATCGACAAAACAGTACAAGGTTCGATTATCAGTGCTTTCTTTGTTGGTTATGCGTTGTTTCAAATTCCGGGCGGGTATTTATCAGATAAATTTGGTCCTCGTAAAGTGATGGCTTTTGCCATTGTGTGGTGGTCAATGTTTACTCTGTTTACTGGATTAATTTATGTATTACCTCTGATGTTATTGACTCGATTTTTATTTGGTGCCGGTGAAGGATGTTTCCCCGCATCATCTTGGAAAACAATTGCAACTTATTTTCCAGCTAAAGAACGGGGCAGAGCAACAGCAATTCAATCATCAGTTAATACTTTAGGGCCAGCAATTTCAGTTATTGTTGCTGTCGCTATAATTGAATGGTTGGGTTGGCGTGATGTGTTTATTATATTAAGTATTCCTGGATTCGTACTAGGATTACTTATTTATAAGTTTATCCGCAACAATCCGACTGAAAATAGTCTGATTGATGCTAATGAATTGCAAGAGTTAGAAGTTAGCAATAGCCAAGATAACAATAATACAGCAGTAGATAACAGTTCATCTTCGTTAATAAACGTGTTGAAAATGCCAATACTATGGAAGTTATCGCTTATCTGGTTTTTGTTTGATATTACATTTTGGGGTTTCACAACGTGGTTACCAAGTTATTTACTCGAAGCAAGAGGTTTATCCCTTTCAAAAACCGGGATTTTGGCGGCAATTCCTTTCCTATTTGGTGCATTAGGCACATTAGTCGGTGGATATTTTGCTGATAAATTTGAACACAAACTAAAATATGTTTATGGTTTAACTGCTTTTATATCTGGCATATTTCTCTTCTTTATGTTCCAAGTTGATAATCTGCAAGCGGCTATTATTTTCCAATGTCTATCAGCACTATTTATGTTTATTGCTTTTGCGATCTTCTGGGGAATGTTAATGCATATGATCCCTCCGGTGATTATGGGTAAAGCTTCAAGCATTGTTAATTTTGGTGGTCAAGTTGCAGGGGTATTATCTCCATTTATCATTGGATTCTTAATCGATAACGCTAACGGTGGTTATAATCATGCATTTATATTTATGGTAATAGCGCTAATTAGTTCGGCAATTTTGACTTTTTTCATCAAAAAAATGAATATTTAAGCATAGAAATAGATTTTCGATCTAACAAATCATAAAAATACTCAAACTAAGTTTGAGTATTTTTTTACATTGAGAAAATAGTTTATTCTAAAAAAAGTTGAGGAGAGGGGTTTTTTAAGCCTAAATCTAGCCATAATTTCACTGAAATTGGTTATCAAACTAAAACCAACTCGCACTAAACATAAAGGCTTATTGTTTACCAATTAGATTGGAGTACTTTATTTCGCGACACTAGCAATGTGCTGACAACTGAGAGAGATTAGCATGGCAAACAGGGATGTTTGACAAGGCTGTGTTTTGTCAGGAACAAATCACAGCGCCGGTGCGTTAACAGCGAACGAAGGCGGAAGGTAGTCACGTAGTGACCACTTGCGTGGTCGCCGCGAGAGTTGGTAAAGAGGGTTCGCGCCAACTTTCTTTACTCGGACGTAATCGCCGTATAAAAATAGCCATCAAACAAAAAAACGTCCGAAACTCAGCGAACCAAAAAATTTGAGGAACGGGGTTTTTTAAGCCTAAATCTAGCCACAATTTCACTGAAATTGGTTATCAAACTAAAACCAGCTCGCACTAAACATAAAGGCTTATTGCTTACCAATTAGATTGGAGTACTTTATTTCGCGACACTAGAAATGTGCTGACAACTGAGAGAGATTAGCGTGGCAAACAAGGATGTTTGGCAAGGCTGTGTTTTGTCAGGAACAAATACAGCCGATGCGTTAAGAGCGAACGATGGCGGAAGGCAGTCACGTAGTGACCACTTGCATGGTCGCCGCGGGAGTTGGTAAAGAGGGTTCGCGCAAACCCTCTTGACTCGGACGTAATCACCGTAGAGAAATATCCACCAAACAACAAAACGTCCGAAACTAAAAAAACAAAAAATTTGAGGAGAGGGGTTTTTTAAAGCTTAAAAATATCCTATTGCTAACCCTTTTTTTTGACTTAAAATAAAGCGATTAAAAATCAATGTGTTAAGAAGTGGTTCAAAAAAAGGGTTTTTACTGGTAAAAATAGACTTTGCCTTTTTGCCAACTACATTTATAGTATGTTGTGTTCTAGTTCACTGCCGTGTAGGTAGTTTAGAAAACAAAGCATTACTGTCAAGATTAAACCTAGTAGTTCACTGCCGTGTAGGTAGTTTAGAAAACTTGATTGGTATGTGGATGGTTAGTGATACCGTTCACTGCCGTGTAGGTAGTTTAGAAAAATGCACGCGTCATTAATCAAAGATTTAATTGGTTCACTGCCGTGTAGGTAGTTTAGAAAACTCACAATTTCAATAATTGCATTACCTTGTTGTTCACTGCCGTGTAGGTAGTTTAGAAACACACAAAAAAAACGTAAATTAGTTAAAAAAGGTTCACTGCCGTGTAGGTAGTTTAGAAAATGCTGGGCCGTAGGGCAATAAGTGCCCTACCGTTCACTGCCGTGTAGGTAGCCAAAAATTCAAATAAACAGCTTTAGTGAAGTGACCCCCAATAGTTGGACAACCAATTACTGGGGGTCTTTTTATGTCAAAATATAGTCGAGATTTAAAAATTATCATAGCTAATGAATTCTTATCAGGAGAATCATCGGAAATTCTTTCAAAAAAATATGCGATATCT